>JAAZFW010000376.1 GCA_012511525.1 Clostridiaceae bacterium | reverse complement strand
GGGGCATCTGGAATTTGTCCGCTGTCCTGCGGTCCGTGTAGGCTTTCTCGATGACGCCGGCACGAACCAGGTCGACACGGCCTTCCGGGATGATCGTCCCCTCGGCGTCGAAAAAGGGCACGTGATATTGTTCCCTTTCGTCCCAGTCCAGGTAGAACGCGAAATCGTCGTGAAAGACCTTTTTCCCGAAATCCTTGTTCAGCAATGAACTTTTGTAGCCGACTTTCTCGCCGTTAAGCTCCGTGACCAGCTTGCTGGCCAAGAGGTCCGGCTCGGTGACGACCAACAGCTCATCCTCGGGAAAAGGCACCTGGGTGTTGTAGGCTGCGGTCATTTTTTCGAACTCGTCCAGGAAAAAGCCCGCGTCCCAGTGCCGCGCGCGGTAGCCCAGGAAGGTGTCCATGATGCTGACCGAGTCCTTGTGCTTCAGGATCAGGCCGACCATCAGGGTCTTGTCGCGGTGGACGAGCTTCGTCTGCTGGTCGTTCTGCAGTGTCGTGGTTGTTTCCGTGATGTTGATCTTGTTGCTGATGATGAATTCCGGGTGCCGTTTACGCGCTTCGGCCAGTACTGCCTCCAGCTCCGGCAGGATCGCCTGGCCGTCCAGATCCGATGCGACTGTTTTCTCCTGGTTGATGCCGCGTACCGGCTCAAAGGGATAGGCCACCTGACCGGACAGGTTTTCCACGGCTTTCTGCCAAGGGTCGTCCGTGCTCTGGCCCAACTGGCCGTGGACGCCGATCAGGCCGTCCTGGTAGACGCGGTAACCGGTGCGCGTGATGTTCTTCTGGCGAATCGAGTCGATGCGCGACTGCACGACGCTAAAGGATGTCTCCTGTGTGGCAACCTCGTATGTTTCCCTAATCATCGTATGTTCCTCCTGATGCCTGGACGCAAACGCCGCGTCTCACTGCACGTTGATGCCGTTGACCCGGATGGCGGGCCCGCCGAACGAAACCCTGAGCGGCGCCTGTTCCATCTTGCCGCAGCCGCCCAGGGCGAATGAGAAAAATTCCTCATCCCGCGAGAAGCCGTCGATCTTGTGCAGCGTTTCCATGACGTTGCCGGAAATGACGCTGATCCGAACCGGTTCGGCGATTTTGCCGTCGCGGATCATGTAGGCGCGATGCGGCGCGATGGTGAAGGTCGTCATGCCCGACCCGTGATGCAGGTCCTCAATGAAGATGCCCTTGGCGATCGGGGCCAGCAATTCGTCCAGACTCAGATTCCCGCCGCCGATGTAGGTGTTGGTCATGCGCACGATCGGCTCATACTCGAAGCTGACCGCCCTGGCGTTGCCGGTCAGCGGTTCCCCGAGCGACGCCGCCGGCACGGAGCTGTGCAGGCGGCCGGTTAACCGGCCATTCTTGATGATGTAGTTGCAGCGGGCCCGGGTGCCCTCGTCGTCGAAGGGTACATAGCCGCTGCCTTCCGTGTCGCCCCGGTCCAGGATGTTCAAGTCCGGCGCACCGACCTCAGACCCGATCGCCCAGGCTTTCATCATGGTCTCGTCGCCAATCATGAAATCGGCTTCGCTCTTGTGTCCGAAGCTTTCATGGGCAAACACGCCCGTGACGACCGGAGCTAGCACGCAGGTGTAGACGCCCGGCTCCACCGGCACCGCATCACGTGTGTGCGCGATGTCCTTTTCAATTTCGGCACGCACCTCGTCCTCATGGCCGCCCAGAGCGGGAAACGCGGTTCGCACGATGTCCTTGCCGCCCCGTCCCTGCTTGTCCGCAACCGTCAGGTTATAACGCACGGTGGCCGACGCCGACTGGAAGTCAAAGCAAACGTCCGCGCCTTTGCTGGACATGAAGTGCTTGACCGCATAGGTGTCCTTGTAGTAGGCCTTGCTGATCGTGATCTCCGGGTATTGCGCGCAAAGGTCGCTGTAACGCTGCAGCAGGGCCAGCTTGTCCGGGCGGGCGACAGCCTTGACCGTATTGTCCGCATAGCGCAGGACCGTTTCCCGGTTGACCTCGAGGATCCGGATGGCCGGTTCGCCCCCAATATCCGGATGGGCGCGGGCCATCGCCGCCAGCCGGTCAATTTCATCTTGCAGGTCGTCGATATTTGTCGTGGCGGCATAGTACCACTTATCGCCGTCAAAAACCCGGATCAGGGCGCCGCGATAGCTTCTGACCTTGTTCTGGCGCACCACGCCGTTCTCGATCACAATATCAGTCTGGAAAACATCTTCGACGCGCACATCGGTGTAGCGTCCTTGTGGGAATACAACCATCTGTCAGTTCCTCCGTCTGGTTGATGCTCAGCTCTCGTGCCGTGCGCGCAGTCCTTCTGGAAGCGACATGCACACCCCTGATTATAGCACGGTGTCCCGCCTTTGCGTTGACAGCAGGTTTTTGCCTGATAAACTGAAAATGACCGAACCTGCCGACGCATCCGCGGAGGTGCCTGACATGACCCCGCCTGCAGCCATATCGCGCGGCTTTGACCCGCAAGACAAAACGGTGTTCTCACCAGAGGCGCTCGAACGCCTGCGGCACGCCCAGCAGGACCTGCAATTCCTGCTCGACCGGGGATACCCCATGACCTCCGCCGCAGCCTTTGTCGGCAGCCATCACCAGCTGACAATCCGGCAGCGGTCTGCGCTGCAGCGGGCGACGGACCGCTCGGATCTTTATCTTCGCCGGGCGCACACGCAGCGCTCGCCGGAACGGCTCCGGGACGGACCGGTCCTGATCGACGGCTTCAACCTGATCATCGCCCTCGAAACCGCCCTTTCCGGCAACCTGGTCGTCCGCGGTGCCGACGGCGCCCTGCGCGACCTGGCCGGCTTGCGCGGTACGTACCGGGTTATCGCCCAGACCGAACGGGCCATTCGGCTGATCGGTGACTACCTGGCGCAACACGCCGTACCGTCGGTCCGCTTTTTCCTCGATGCCCCGGTTTCAAATTCGGGGCGGCTCAGGCAGTTGATCGAGCAACTGGCCCGAAGCTGGCGGTTCCCAGTCCAGGTCGACCTGGTTCCGGACGCCGACCGGATGCTGATGGGACAGGATCGGATCGTCAGCAGCGACTCCGTGCTGCTCGACCTCTGCCAGGGCTGGTTCAACCTGGCCGCCTGGATCGTGGCCGAAAGGCTCCCTGAAGCCTGGGTGATCTCGCTTCCGTGACGTTCATTGACAAAGCGATCCGACTCCGCTAAGCTGATTTGGCCCTAGCCCCTGAATCTGGCCGGACGGAGGCAGCCTGATTGCACATGAAACCGGACACCCGCCTGTTCTACCGCACCTTGATCGCGCTGGCCGCGCCTGTCGCGCTGCAAAACCTGGTCGCATCCTCCTTGAACCTGGTCGACACGATCATGATCGGCCAGATGGGCGAAACGGAAGTCGCCGCGGTCGGGCTGGCCAACCAGGTCACGTTCCTGCTCAACTTGTTCCTGTTTGGCATTGGCAGCGGTTCGGCAATCTTCACCGCCCAGTACTGGGGCAGCCGCGACATGGCCAACATCCGCCGGGTGCTGGGCCTGGGGCTGGCCTGCGGCCTGTTGATTGCATCCGTGTTCACCGTCTTGTGCCTGACCGTCCCGACCTGGATCCTGAACCTGTTCTCGGATGACGCGCAGGTCGTCGCCCTGGGCGCCGCCTACCTGTCCGTGGTCGCTTTCGGCTTCGTCCTGATGGCCATCTCGTTCCTGTTCGCCAGCGTGCTGCGCAGCATCGGCCAAGCCCGTCTGCCGCTGTACATCAGCGCCTTTTCCCTGTTGGTCAACACGCTCCTGAACTATGGCCTGATCCTGGGCCATTGGGGCTTGCCCGCGCTGGGCGTGCGCGGCGCCGCCATCGCGACGGTCATCGCCCGCTCATTGGAAATTTCACTCTTTTTCCTCGTGATCTACGGCCGCCGCTCGATCCTGGCCGCCGGTCCGCGCCAGCTGTTCGACTGGTCAGCTGCGTTCACGCGGCGTTTTTTAAAGACCACGGTTCCCGTTATTTTGAATGAGTCATTGTGGGCGGTCGGCGTCACGTTGTACATCGTCGTGTACGCGCGTATGGGGACCGATGTCGTGGCTGCGATCAACATCGCCGCCACAGCTGAGCGTCTGGCCATGGTGCTCTTTTTCGGTATCGCCAACGCGGCCGCCGTCATGCTCGGTCACCGGATCGGCGCGGGCGAGCTGGACAAGAGCCAGCAGGAGGCTCGCCGCTTCGTCTTGCTCGGCCCCCTGATCGGTATCGCCAGCGGCCTCATCCTGATCGCCGCAGCGCCGCTGATCCTGTCCTTCTACAAGGTTGCCGACACCGTCCGCCTGTCCGCCCGGGCAATCCTCGTGGTTTACGGCCTGGTCATGCCGGTCCGGGTGTTCAACATCATCAACATCGTCGGGGTTTTACGCAGCGGCGGCGATACGCGCTTCACCTTGTTGCTGGACACCGCCGGGGTCTGGCTGATCGGCGTGCCGCTAGCCTTTTTGGGCGGCCTGGTTTGGCAACTGCCTGTCGAACAAGTCGTGATCCTGGTGGTTGTTGAGGAATTTTTCAAAGTTGTCCTGGGCGTATGGCGCTTGCGTTCGCGCAAATGGATCAACCGGCTCAATGTCGCGCCGGACGGCGATCAGGGATCTGCCTGACGATGCTTCTTCTGCCGGCCCGGCAGGAGCGAGAGCAAAAACAGCGCGAGCGCGGCCAACACAACCAGTGCCCCGATGCCATAGACCGGCTGGATCTCCAGTCGGTCCATCAGGCATACGGCCAGAGCGTTTCCTGCCATACCGCTTAACCCGACATAGCCCGCGCTGTCTATGGTCAGTGCCGAAGACTTCAGCCCTTCGGGTGCCAGTTCGTCGATGTAATGGACGAGGGCGATCAGAAAGAGAGCGAAAGACACGCCGTGGGTCAGCCCGATCGCCGTGACTTGCCAGGCTTCTCTGACCAGGGCGTAGGCAGTCAGGCGCAGAATAAAGACGAACAGGGAAAACACGAGCAGCCGCACCGGCCGGAAGCGGGCCAGCAGCTTTTTGGACCAGAGGAAGACCGGGATTTCGCTCAGCGCCGCCAGGGCCATCGTCCAGACGAACTGCTCCTGCGTCCCGCCCACGGAGAGCATCAGGCGGGCATGAAAGCCGAACATGGGCTGAATCGCCAGAAAGGCCAGAAAAAGGATCACCAGGAAGGATACGTAACGGTACTGGCCGAGCAGCAAGCGCAGTTGTGGCAGCAGCCGCGGACGCATCACGGTCTGCTCGTTTGCTCTTACGGGCGCCAGATCCAAGCTGATCACCATACTGACAACAGCCAGCAGGGCAAATCCATAGCTGGTGACATTGAGTCCCCACATGCTGACCAGGCGGCCCAGCGGAATGACAAACACGGCAAAGCCCAGCGAACCGAAAAGGCGCAGTTGGCCGTATGAGGAATGGGGATGGTTGCTGACGCCCTGGTAAGTCCAGACATCAAGCAGGGGCGCCAGCGGGCTGAGGAAAAAGAGGATCAGGGGATAGAGGACGACCAGTTGGCTCAGGCTGCGCGCCCAGGGCAGCAGCAGGATCAGAAGGCCGGCCACCGCCAGGCAGAAGATGAAAACCTTGCGCACGGAACGGATTTTGTCGCTGACCAGGCCCCAGGCGGGCTGGGCCAGGATGGACACGACGGCATTCAGGGTCAGGACGAGCCCGATCCGGGTGTTGTCCAGACCCCGGTCGGTCAGGATGATGGCGACATAAGGGTTAAAGCATCCCATTGTGGCCCAAGTGAAGAACTGCAGGAGCGGGTAGCCGCCCGATCGCCTGGCCAAGATTAAATCAGCGATGTGCTGAAGTAGCGTTCGACACGGTCCGGCAAGATGGTCACGATCCGCTGGTCCCGGCCGTATTTTTCCGCGGCCTGCAAACTGGCCCAGACGTTGGCCCCCGACGACGTTCCGGCCAGGATGCCTTGCGACCGGGCCAGGATCCTGGCCATATCGATCGCGTCATCATCGGACACCTCGACGACGTCGTCGATCTGGTCGACATGCAGGATGCCGGGAATAAACCCGTCCCCGATGCCCTGGATCCGGTGCAGGCCGGGCTCGTGGCCCAGCAGAGCCGAGACATTCCTCGGTTCGACCGCGACGATTTTGACGGCGGGCAGTCGTTCTTTCAGGAATCTGCCGATCCCCTCGAGCGTCCCGCCGCTGCCAAGACCCGATACAAAAATATCGATACTGCCGGCCATCTGGTTCCAGATTTCGACCGCTGTCGTCAGGTAATGGATCTGCGGGTTGTCCGGATTTTCAAACTGCTGCGGCACATAAATGCCGCTGTCCGCAGCCTGGCGCCTGGCCACTTCGGCCACGGCGCCGCCGATGCTCTCTTCCGGGTCGGTCAAAACCAGGTCGGCTCCGAGCGCCATGATGATTTTCTTGCGTTCCTCACTCATGTTTTCCGGCATGACAATGACCACCCGGTATCCCTTCTGAACGCCGACCAGGGCAATACCGATGCCCGTGTTTCCTGAAGTCGGTTCCATGATCGTCATGCCCGGCCTGAGGTCGCCGCGCGCCTCAGCCTGTTCGATCATGTGCTTGGCGACACGGTCCTTGATGCTGCCGCCGGGGTTAAGAAATTCAGCCTTGGCGAACAGGTTCAGACCAGTCCCCCTCTTCAGGCTGAGCATCGGCGTGTTGCCGATCGCGTCCAGAATGCTGTCCAGAATCATGGCATGCCTCGCGTGTGGCTCTGATTTGCAGATCTTGCCTGCATTTTCCCATTATACAATCTGCCGGGCAAATGGCAATCGGCACGGATGACAAAAAACAGCCATCGCAGTAAAATAGTCTTGTCACGTTGTCAGCGCATGAGCCATCCGTCACTTTGCCGCCGGGAGGTGCCACATGGTAAAAAAAGCGTTTGTCTTGATTCTTCTGTCTGTTTTCGTTTTGTCACTTTGCGCGTGCAGTCTGAAACAAAAAGCCGGAGAGCTGCTCCAGGAACAGGTTCTGGAAAATGTTCTTGGCGATAAAGTCGATATCGACCTCGATGACGGCGAAATCCGAGTCACCGGAGAAGATGGCGAGGACTATGTCATCGGCGGCGGCGAATGGCCGCAGGGAAAAGCCGCCGACGGCCTGCCCCGTTTCAACAGCGGGAAGATTGCGTCTGTCATGAATTCGGACGCGTATTGCCTGGTTGTCCTGGAGGACGTCAAAAAGAACGACTGGGACAGCTATGTCGCATCCCTGCAAGCCGAGGGCTATGACCAGGATATTAAGGAGTACAACAGCGACGGCATATCCGTCTTCGAAGGCAAAAACAAGCAAGAGGACACAGTCGCCACATCGTTTAGCGGCGACGGGGCCGTCAGCATCTCCCTGACTGTGGCGGACAGCTAAAGGAATGTTAAGAAATTAAGCGCTCTTTTCTTCGAGAGATTGATGAGTCTGGTCAATCTCTCGGGGAACCTATCGAGCTGCTTATTGATGAACAGTCCCTGATCCTGGCTCAGATGCTGACGCGCCGCCAGAATGAGGGCAGCGCCAGCACGGCGACCGGCATGATCTCCAGCCGGCCCAGCAGCATGCACAGCGACAGGACCGTTTTGCTGAAGTCCGAAAAAGCGGC
>JAAZFW010000375.1 GCA_012511525.1 Clostridiaceae bacterium | reverse complement strand
TTAGGCGGCTACGAAGTCTCGCAAAGACGCGTATGCCAGGAAGGCGGCCAGATGATCACAGACGCCAGCATCGATCTTGTCAAGCGCGTGATCGGGTAAACCAGATTCCATACAGATCATCTTGGGAGGTTATACATGTCTGACCGCTCTTATGTCATTTCAAACAGCCAGGTCAAGCGGCATATGACGCCGATGGATGTCATCGAGATCGTGGAACAGTCCTGGAAGTGGTACGGCGAGGGGCAGATCATCATGCCCTCCAAGGTGACAACGGATATGACGCCCGCCGGGGTGCCCGGCTGGTTTAATTCGATGCCGTCCTACATCGCGCCTCTCCAGGTCGCAGGGATCAAACTGGTCGGGGGCTATGCCGAAAATCCAAAGCATGGCAAGCCTTACATCAAGGCAAACCTCATGCTGACAGACCCCGAGAGCGGGGATCTGCGCGCCGTCATGTGCGGAGACTGGATTTCAGATTACCGTACAGGCGCCCAGGCGGCCGTCGCCGCCAAATATCTGGCCGCCAGAACCGATGCCCTGACGATCATCGGCGCCGGCAACCAGGCCTTTTACTGCCTGGATTGCATGCGGCGGATTCTGGATATCAAGGAAGTCCGGGTCTGCGACATCTCGGCTGCAGCCCGGGAGCGGTTCATCGCGCGTTTTCCCGACGCGCCGTTCCGCCTGGTATCTTGCGAGACAAACGAAGTCGGCTGCCGGGGCGCCGACATGATCATCACGATCACGACCGCCAACGCCGCGCTCGTGGAAGATCCCTGGGTCAAGCCGGGCGCTTTGGTCATGACCATGGGATCCTTTACCGAAACGTCTGCGGACCTGGTCCTCAATGCGGACAAGCTGATGCTTGACCACATCGGCCAGGGTCTGCACCGGGGCAATCTGAAGGAAATGGCCGCAAAGGGACTGGTCACGGAAGCGTCGATTGGGGCCGTGCTGCCCGACGTTGTGTGCGGCAAGGCAACCGGACGCGAACACCCGGACCAGCGGATCGTGATCGAGCTTGTCGGCATGGGTTGCCTGGACCTGGCGGTCGCGGCGACCGCTTACGCGCGCATCCTGGCCTCCGGTGAAAAGGTCGTCTCCGTGGATATGGAAAACGGCTGACAACGGGTTCTGTCTGGTTTACATTTCGTCGAGCGGATAGATGGGCCGTCGGCAGTTCTGGTAATCGACGGAGCGGGGGTCCTGTGCGAGCAGCCCCGGGACAGAGACATTCAGCACCCTCCTGGCAATCGGGCCGAACGCCGCTTTAAAGTGATTGGTCGACTTGAGCAGCAAGAGATGCTTCTGGACTGGATCGATGCCGTGCGCGTAGAAGATCTCGACATCGTAGGGCTGGGTCACCTGCGCGGTCACAATGACCTCGATGCCGCCGATCAGGACAACAGCGCTTTTTTGCAGATCGACCACAACACCGCCGCTCATCGGCCCCCTGTTGCGGTAGCGCCCGTCGCTGACCAGCCTGACATAGGCGTCGCATTCGATGGGTTGCCCCAGCAGGTCAGGATAAACATGGCCGCCCAGACGAAGCTTGACCGTTTGCCCGACACCAGCCTGCACACAAGAGGCCACCGATTCCGGGTCACAAATCAATGCGACCGCGGCGTTTTTTACCTTTCGACGGATCATGGCCCGCAAGATATGCGTCCCGTCACCTGGAGAACCGCCGCCAGGATTATCGGTTAAGTCAGCGAGAATCACGGGGCCTTCCGCACTCTTTTCCGCTTCGTCCAGCGCTTCGTCAACCGACATGTTTTCCGGCTTGAGCCGATGGCGGTCCTGCCACAGCCTCGCGGCCAGTTCGTCAGCAATTCTAGTGGCATGCTCAGGATCCTGGTCGGTCACCGCGACCACGGTCATGCCGAGCTCATGGATGTCCGCGCATAAAAAACCATGGGCGATCGATACCGTCAGCACACCTGGGGTTGCCTCATACGCGTGCATCTGGTCGACGAACGGGCGCAGAACCGCCTCGTTCGTCGACAACGGCGGCAGGATGATCGGGACGGACTTGCAGACCATGACAGGATGTATCTCCCCGCGCAATGTCTGAAGCATGAGCTGGGCGATTTCACGGCCGCGATCCACCATGTCCGCGTGCGGATAGTAGTCATAGTTGATCAGGACATTGGCAAAGCGGCTCATTTTTCGCGTGATGTTGGCGTGCAGATCCAGCGTGGCCATGACCCACGTGTCATCGCCGGCGGCCTGCCGGACCGCTTCGAGCAGGTCGCCCTCGCCATCCTCGCTGTTTTCGGTCACCATAGCGCCGTGCAAACAAAGCAAAATGCCGTCTAAGGGCGCATGGGCGCGGATCGCTCCGACAAGTCTGCCGCGAACATCCGCGAAAACATCGGCCGCAACTGGTCCGGCCGGGATCGCATTGGCAGCCACCACCGGGATCAGGCTGACATCCGGTTCGTCCTGCAAGACATCCAGCATGCCGCCGACTTCAGTGGCGGTGCCGGTCAAGATGCTGCCCAGATCATCCCCGACCGCATACAAGCTGCGCCGGTAGGCGGCAAAATCGGTTCGCTGCGATGAAAAGGTGTTGGTCTCATGCTTGAATTCGGCTATGATAATCCGAAACATATCCGCTCTCCTCAGGCTGTGCTCCCGCTGTTATGCATCCTGCAGCTGGCGGATCGCCTCCATCGTCTTTTCGACCAGCACCTGCCCGCCTTCCGGACCGCAATAGCCGCTGACGACAACCGATCCGTATCCGCCGCCTGACAAGGCATAATCCGTCGACAAGTAGCCCCTGTGCCCGCAGGCCAGCTGGGCGATGATGATTTGAGCGAAGGGACTTCTGGCCTTGATCTGCATCCCGTAATCCTGGTACAGCTCGAACGAGTTGGTAACCAGGACAGACGGGCCTAGCCGCAGGGCGTGCAGTTCCATGTTAACCGCGCGCGACTGCTGCTGAAAGGCGTGCCGCTTGATCGTGGCCGTGGCCTGGTAATAGGGATAGCGATCCTTGAGCAGCAGCGGAATGCTGTCCGGGCTCTCGGCTGCCGTTCCGTTCAGCTCGTATTCCCGATTCAGGTTATCCCGAAACGCTTTCGCCGCGATGAGCTGCTCGTCAGTGACGGTGCTGATCGGGAGCATGATGTGTCGCACGAGATGCTTTACCGTCAGGTCGAACTGGATATCGTCCGGTTTGACCGTCGACAGGGTGTACCGGGATTCACGGACGATGCGTCCCGCCTGGTCGTTCATGCCGGCGACGTCGTTCATCGGTGCTTCCATCCGGTACCTGCGCACCAAATCGCGCATCGTGATATCGCCGGCCGCGCCGCAGAGCGTGACAAGATAAGGGCATTCTGTCCACTGGGCGCGCACGGCGCCCCAGATGTCGGCGGACAGGAAATACTTGCTCTCCAGGACCTGGGCCGGGCACGCCAGATTGATCAAAGCCCCGGTTAACTGACCTGCCGAATCGTAGGCAAAAACGTACTCGACCCCGTTGTCGGCATTCCCTTCGACGCGTAAAAAGCGCTCCGTATCGGTATTGCCATACATCGCGGCCGAGCCGTCCTTGTAGCGGACCCGCCGGCAATGCGGCACAGCAACACGACCGACGCGAAAAGCCAGGCCGCCCGGCGCACGCGCGTGCCACGCCGACGCGACCGCCTCCGCGATCTGGCCAGTCAGGAAATCCAGATAGGCTTCGGGTCGGATCACGTCCGGGTCTTTGCAATAAAAGCCGATCGACTCCCCCAGGTAGCCTTCGCCGATCTCGCGAAAATCAGGCGCCGTGTGCGTATGCGTCGCGGCGAGGATCAGCGAGCGGGCCGGAAACTCCGGCAGGCGTTCCGCCAGTTTTGCGCGCGCCAGATCCATCATTTTGTCGCTGGTCAACGCCAGATCGAGCGACACGATGGCAGCGCAAACGCCTTCATCGTTTTCGACCACCATGGCGACCGCGTGCAGCGGATCGTGCACGTCGCTGGTGATCCGTTCATGGAACTGGCCGCAGACGGACACTTTTTTGCCGATTTTTCCGATCGGCGTGATATCCGTTTGGCCCCATCCGATCTTGATCGTTGCCACAAAAGACATCCCCTTTCGCGAGCGGACCATTCAGCCCACCGGAAGATCCGTGTGTTTAGCGGGTTTTGGCGTACGTGACGTCAGCAAACAGGCTGTTAATCGCATCGACGCTCTCATCGACAAGAACCTTGCCGCCTTCCGGACCCACCCAGTTTGACTTGATCAGCGCGCTGTAATGGCCGCCGTCCAGCGCACGCTGGGTCGGCAGGTAAAAACCATTCTCCGAGCCGTCGGCCAATTGGATCTGGAAAGTCTGCAGCGCGTTGCTGCGGCAATGGATCTGGTGGCTGTAATCGATGAACAATTCAAACGGATTCGTGGCGAAAGCGACATCGCCAAGGCGGATAAAGTGCGCCTCGATCCGGTGGTTGGGTTCTTTGTCCTGCCGCTCATAGCG
>JAAZFW010000374.1 GCA_012511525.1 Clostridiaceae bacterium | reverse complement strand
GCTGCTGACGACGGTCGGCCGGGCCGAGAACACCGGCATGAAGTTCAGCGAAGACCGCACCGAAGTGCTCGATACCGGCAAAGCCCCGATCCAGATCGAGGTGATCGAGGCGGACATCGCGATTTGCACCGACAAGAAAAACCTGACGGTCTGGTCGATCGGGCCGGAAGGCTTCTACACAGGCCGGATTACGTCGACATGTGTGGACGGCGTGCTCAAGTTCCACCTCGGTGACACCTGCCAGTCGATGTACTACTTGATTTTGGAAGAATAAGCCGCACCAAGCAACGATGATTCGTTGGCTGCACAGGATCTATCCAGGTTCTGTGCAGCCAATATCTTGAGCAAGTCCCTTCGGCTGTTGTCTTACGGCCCGAAGAAACCATGGATGGTTTATTCGATATGCGTCATCATCAGAAAAAAGTTGTTGTGATCGGCGGCGGCACGGCTGGCGTGATCGCCGCGATTGCGGCAGCCAGGCAGGGTTGTTCGGTCTGCGTCATCGAGCAAAACGGCTATCTGGGCGGTGTCGCGGGTTTTGGCATTCCCTTTCTTGCCTTTAAAGATGGTCATGGCCGCCGCGTGGTCGGTGGGATTGCCGAAGAACTGATCGAGAAAATGAAAGCCATCGACGCCAGCCCCGGGCATGTCGGCGGCGCTTACTGGAACGGGCCGGGCAGCCGGCAGCAGTTTCATTTGACTCCCTACGACCCGGAAGGATACAAGGTTGTCATCCTCCAGATGGCGCAGCAGGCGGAGGTATCGCTGCAGCTGCACGCTTTCTTCCATGGCGTCGAAAAAGATACCAGCGGCCGCGTCACAGCCGTTTGGGTCACCAACAAGGACGGCCTGGTCAAAATTGACGGCGATGTCTTTATCGATGCGACAGGCGATGCCGATGTGGTTCGGCGGGCGGGATTCCCGTGCCGAGCCGCAAAGGAAGGGCAGCGCCTTCAGAATGTATCGGGCATTTTCGTGCTGGGCGGTGTTTCGGCCGAGCGGGCGCTGGATGCGATGAAAGCGGGCGATCACCTGGAAGGCTGGGACGATTGGCATACCCGGATCGTGCACGGCGATTTGGTCGAAGGGCAAAAGGGCATCAACCATTTTGCGGGGATCATGAAGCCGTGGCAAGATGCGCGTTCGCTTGCCTTCACAGCTGTTTCATGGCGCCAAAACGTCTATTCACTGAATATTTCACGGACAACCGGTATCGATGGCAGCCGGCAAGATGACCTGGTGCGCGCCGAGATCAGCGAACGGAACAACATGTACGAAATCTACCAGGCGATCAAGCGGCATGTTCCAGGGTTTGAAAACAGCTTTTTAATGACAACATCGCCGATGGTTGGCATTCGCGAGTCGGTCAACATCGCCGGGTTGTACACCATGACGGCCCAGGACGTCCTCGAAGCCAGGGAACACGACGACAACATCGCGCGCGGCTGTTATCCGATCGATATCCATGATCCCAAGGGCGGACATACCCAGTTCATGTTCATCCGGGACGGCGGATCATACGGCATCCCGTTCCGAAGCCTGGTTCCGGCCCAATCCGTCAACCTGCTGGTGGCGGGCCGTTGTCTTTCGGCGACGCACGAAGCGCACGGATCGACCCGGATCATGGCGACCGCCATGGCGGTCGGTGAGGCAGCGGGAACGGCGGCCGCCCTGGCCGTGTCTGAATCGGCCGACGTCCCGACGGTTGATATCAAGGCGCTGCAAAAGCACCTGCGTCAGCAAGGAGCCATTTT
>JAAZFW010000004.1 GCA_012511525.1 Clostridiaceae bacterium | reverse complement strand
GAGGCGGCCGTCGCGGCCGATCCGGCTTACGGGCGGATCATCTGCCGCTGCGAATCGGTGCCGGAGGCCGAAATCCTGGAGGCGATCCGCCGCCCCCTGGGCGCGACGACCCTCGACGGCGTCAAGCGCCGGGCGCGCGCCGGTATGGGCCGCTGCCAGGGCGGGTTCTGCGCCCCGCGGGTTCTCGAGCTCTTAAGCCGCGAGCTGGGTGTGCCCCAGACCGAGCTGACCAAGTTCGGCGGCGCGTCGCGCATCCTTAGCGGAACACTCGGCGAGATGGCCGAACCGCAGCCGCGCGCGGCCCAGGAAAGGACAGGTGAAACGCATGCCTGAAACAAGAAAAATCGACCTGGTGATCATCGGCGGCGGGCCGGCCGGCCTGGCCGCGGCGGTCGCCGCCTGGGACGGCGGCTGCCGCAGCCTCCTGATCCTGGAGCGCGACGTGCGTCTGGGCGGCATCCTGCAGCAGTGCATCCACAACGGTTTCGGGCTGCATGTCTTCCACGAGGAGCTGACCGGCCCGGAATACGCCGACCGCTACATCCGCCAGGTCCAGGAGCGGGGCATCCCGTTCCAATGCGACACGATGGTCCTCGACGTATCGCCGCAGCGCCTGGTCACCGCCGTCAGCCCCGCGCACGGGCTGGTGCAGATCCAGGCCGGCGCGGTTATCCTGGCCATGGGCTGCCGGGAGCGCCCGCGCGGCGCCCTGGCCATCCCGGGCACCAACTGTGCCGGGATCATGACCACCGGCACGGCGCAGCGCCTGGTCAACCTGGAGAGCCTGGTGCCGGGCAAGCGCATCGTTATCCTGGGCTCCGGTGATATCGGCCTAATCATGGCCCGGCGCATGACCTGTATCGGTGCCGAGGTCTTGGCCTGCGTCGAGCTGATGCCGTTTTCCAGCGGCCTGACCCGCAACGTCGTCCAGTGCCTGCACGACTACAACATCCCGCTGCTGCTCAGCCATACCGTGATCGCGATCGAGGGGCGCGAGCGATTGACCGGCGTGACGATCGCCGAGGTCGATCCCGCCACCCGAAAGCCGATCCCCGGAACAGAGGAAAAAATCGCCTGTGACACCTTGCTGCTGTCGGTCGGCCTGATCCCGGAAAACGAGCTGTCCCGTTCGGCCGGTGTCAGCTTGTCTGAGGTCACGCAGGGCCCGCTGGTCGACCAGAACCTGCTCACCGACGTGCCCGGCGTGTTCGCCTGCGGCAACGTGCTCCACGTCCACGACCTGGTCGACGAGGTCTCCGAGGAGTCGGCCCGCGCCGGACTGGCCGCCCTGGCTTGGATCCGCGAACCGGCCAGCCAGACCGGATCGGGCCTCGAGCCGATCCGGGTGCGCGACGGCAAGGGCGTGCGCGGCATCGTGCCGCAGCAGATTACACGGCCGGTCCAATTGCCCAAGCTGCACCTGACCTTCCGGCCGGACGCTGTCTACAAGCAGGCGACGATCCGGGTCGAGGTTGACGGCGAGACCGTGCTGCGCCAGAAGCGCTTGATCATGACCCCGGGCGAGATGGCTGTGGTCGACTTGCCGACCGGTCGCTTTGATCCCGCTTCAGCCCGCGAAATCGCCGTGCATGTGGAGGTGAACGCATGAGTGAATCAACACCCGATGTCCGCGAACTGATCTGCATCAACTGCCCGATGGGCTGCCGGTTGCAGGTGACGGTCGAACAGGGCCAGGTGCGCACCGTCAAGGGCAATGTCTGCGCGCGCGGCGACCGCTACGCACGCGACGAGGTGCTCAACCCCAAGCGAATGGTGACCAGCCTGATCGTCGTGCCCGGCAGCTCCGAACCGCTCAGCGTCAAGACCCGGACAGCCATTCCCAAGGATCGCATCTTCGATTGCCTCAAGGCGATCCGCGCCTGCCAGGTTCGCCTGCCGGTCCGGATCGGGGATGTCATCCTGCCCAACGTGCTGGGTACCGGCGTCGACGTGGTCGCGACCCGCAATCTGCCCGACGCGCCTTGCCAAGGGTCAGGCCAGACGGCATAATAAGGGCAAAAAGACGGGAGATACCCGATGGACATCCAGTCCTTGCTCGACGAGATGATCGCCAACCCGATCATCGCCGCCATCCGATCGCCTGAAGCGCTCAGCCAGGCCCTGCAGTCACCGCCGACGGCGCTCTTCTTGCTGTCATCTTCGATCAACGACGCCGCGGACGCGGTTCGCCGCGTCCGCGCGGCCGGCAAACACTCTTTTCTGCATGTCGACCTGATGGACGGCCTGCGGCCTGACGCGCAGGGCATGAGCTTCGTCGCCAGCCAAATCCGGCCGGACGGGATCATCACGACCAAGCCGGGCTGCATCCGGATGGCCCAGAACCTGGGCCTGCTGGCGGTCCAGCGGATCTTTTTGCTCGATTCCAGCGCCCTGCGCGACGGCGAGGCCAATGTCAGGTCCTGCCGGCCGGACCTGGTCGAAGTGCTGCCGGGTGTGGCCGTACAGGCGATCCGCCTCGCGGTGGACGCCTTTGACCGCCCCCTGATCGCCGGCGGCCTGATCCGAACCCGCGAAGAGGTGATGGCGGCCCTCGGCGCCGGCGCGCTGGCGGTGTCGACCGGCGAGCGCGCGCGCTGGTCACTTTAAAATCACGAGAGGATGTAATCCCATGCCCAAAACCTTGCTTGACTATGCCAAAGCCGACTATCTCTGCTCCTGCGGGAAACGCCACCGCACCGATTTACGCAGCCTCCTGATCGCGCCGGATGCAGGATTCCAGCTGGCCGAACTGCTCCGTACGCCGTCGTTTGGCGATATCAAGTCCGTGCTGCTGGTCGCTGACGAGAACACCTGGCAGGCAGCCGGAGAACAGGTCGCCGCCCGGCTCGGCGAAGCGGGTATCCGTTTTCGCCAAATTGTTTTTCCGGGCACGCCGGCATTGGTGGCGGACGAGCGGGCCGCCTTTGCCATTCTGAACGCCCTGGACGATAAGATCGGGCTGCTGGCGGCCATCGGGACCGGCACGCTTAACGATTTGACCCGGTTCGTGTCCAGCCGGGCCGGCCGCCCCTACGTGATCGTGGCGACCGCGCCCTCGATGGACGGCTACGCCTCGACGGTCGCTGCCATGACCATCGCCAACATGAAGCAGACTGTCCCCGGGCAGGGGGCGCAGGCGATTATCGCTGACCCGGCCGTTCTGGCCGCCTGCCCGCAGGCGATGAGCGCGGCCGGCCTGGGCGATATCCTGGGGAAATATTCCGCCGTCTGCGACTGGCGGCTCGGCCGGATGGTCGAAGGGGAGTATTACTGCGACGAAATTGCCAACCTGATTTCAGATACGACGGCCAGCTGCCATGCCCAGGCGGGCAACAGCAGCCCGGAAGCGGCATCCGAACTGTTCTCGGCCTTGATCATGACCGGGATCGCGATGAGCTATGCCGGCAACTCGCGTCCGGCGTCCGGATCCGAACACCACCTGTCGCATTTCTGGGAGATGGCTTTTTTGCGCCAGAACAAGCCCGCCGTGCTGCATGGCAGCAAGGTCGGCCTGGCCACGATCATTACCTTAGCGCTTTACCACCATCTGACCGGTCTCAAACCGGATTTCGCCGCGGCCAGGGCGCAGGTCCGTCCCTTCGACCGGGAAGCCTTTGCAAAAAAGATGCGCCAGGTCTTCGCCGACGGCGCGGATCCGATCATCGCACTCGGTCTGGGCTCGGGCGCACACGACCCGGAGCGCATCCTGGATCATGTCGACCGGCTGGAATCCGGCTGGACGGAACTGCAGGCGCTGATCCGCGCCAGTGTGCCGGCTCCCGAAGCAGTGCGCGACGCGCTGGAAAAAGCCGGCGGGGCGACCCGGCCGGAGACGCTCGGAATTGGCATGGACCTTATCGAGGACAGCTTGCGCTATGCCTGCGAGATGCGCGATCGCTACACGGTGCTGCGTTTGTATGCCGACCTCGGCCTGACCGACGAAGCGATTCGGCTGGTCGCGGAGCTGTTCGGCTAAGGGTTTAATCGTCCCTTATTGAAAATCACCCGAGAAGCGAACCAGCGAAGCGGACTGGACGCCGTCGATCTGCTGCAGCTGCTCGACCAGGCGAACGTCCTGGTTGCGCAGGGAAAGCTCCAGGACCGCTTCGAAGCCGGCGGCGGTCGCCGTTTTGCTCTTGAGCGTGTAGGCGGGCAGCACCTGGCGCAGGTCAGTCTTGAAACGGCTGTCGTAACGGATGACCAGCAGGAAGGGTTTCTTGCGGCTGCCGGACTGCAGCGCCGTCGCCACCATCAAGACGGCAGCCAGGATCAGGCAGCCGACGATCGCCAGTTCGAAAAAGCCGGCCCCGGCCGTCAGCCCCAGGGCGATGGCCCAGAACATGTAGACGATATCGAGCGGATCCTTGAGCGCGGTGCGGAAGCGGACGATCGAGAGCGCGCCGACCATGCCGAGTGAGAGCACGATGTTGGAGCTGATCGTCATGATGACCAGCGCGGTGACCATCGAGACCAGCAGCAGGGCGGTGCCGAAGCTGCGGTTGAACAGCACACCCCGGAAGGTAAACCGGTAGACGAAGAGGATCAAGAGCCCCAGCAGCAGCGTGATCGCGAAGGTGATCAGGATCCGCGGCAGCGTCAGGGGCTGGTTGACGTTGACGTCGAGCAGTTTGGCTAAGAGTTCTCTCATGGGGCGTACCTCCGGTTTAGATGGCTTGGGTGGGCAGGATAAGGTTACATGTCTTCCCAGCTTTGCTGGCGGCACCAGGCGGCGCACTGGACATACTTGCTGACCGAAAGGGGCATGGCCCCGGACAGCTCGAGCGCATCCCGGATGAAATCGGGCATGAATCGGTCGTACTTGACTTCCAATATAACCGTGTCGGGCGGCAGAACCGGCACCAGGGCGGCATCCGGATCCCACAAATCCTGGCGGTACAACCCGGTGGCCAGGTGGCGGTCGAAGGTGATCCGGACGTTGCCGTCCGGCCAGAGCAGGGGCAGCCGGTGGTAGTCGACCAGCAGCGCGGGCCGCAGCAGACGGGTCTGCCAGTCTGTGTAGAAGCGACCCAGAAGCGTCTGCTGATCTTCCTTTTCCGATTCATGGAAGGCCGAAAAGAGCATCTCGGCGTCGCCGGCGAGCAACTGGTCGGTCATATCTTTGGTCAGGGCGCAGCTGTGCTTGCGGGACAGGCTGCCGGACTTGACCTTCATTTCGAGCCGGATCACCTGGTCACTGTTGTTGTAGATGCGGACGCGGTACTTGTAGCGCGGGTCGGAGCCGGCCAGCTTTTCAAAAATGCCGCGCTTGGCGTCGTCGTCGAAATAGAGGCTGCGGATCCCGTAACCGCCTTCGCCGTCCCCGTGGCTGTCGTGATGCAGCAGCGGCCGCAGCCGGTAATAGAGCCGCAAGAAGGTATCCGAGCTGATCAGGAACTTGAGCTCGTGGCGCCAGGTCATGGGAAATCCTCCGGGAACAGCGCCTTCATCTGGCTCGCTGGCAGGCTGAAGGTCTCCTGCAGGATCTGGATCACCCGGCCGCGCTTTTCCGATGTGATGCGGCGCAGCTCCTTGACCTGGTTTTCCCAGGTGGCGAGGGAGGACGGCCCGCCCCAGCGGGCGATCTGGCGCGCCATCTCAGGCCGGATCTCCTCGGTCATCTCATCCAGGATCGCCAGCATGCGATCGGTATCAAACACCTCGTTGAGATACCAGGCGTAGCGCTCGATGAACGCCTCCCGGAAATCCGGGTTTTGCATCAGCTTGACCTGGAGGGTGGAATCGAAGATGTCCTGCTGGCCGTGGCCGTTGGGATCAAGTAGGTCGTATTTCAAGATATTCTTCTGGTAGGTCGTCGGAAACATCGCCCAGTCGAGGTCGAAGAAGACCCAGCGCCACTCGGCGCCCTCCGCGCGTTCCCGCCAGAACTTCTTGTTGCCGGAGTCGAGGTTGTTGAAAAAGGTCTGCGTGATCACAAAATCCATCAGGCTGTGCTCGTCGATCTGGCTGAGCACATGGGCGTAGGCATCCGCGTCGCGCATGTCGTGGTTCTTGACGAAGCGGAGCAGCTCGCCGTAGGCGTCATAGTCGCCGTTCAGGATGATGCGGTTGCCCTTGATGATGTCGACCTGTTCCGGGTCGGCCCCGTGGTGGGACGCCATGTAGAACTGGTCGACTTTCTCGCGCAGGTTGTAAAGGCCGAAATACTCGCCGTTGATGTAGACAACGCAGGCGCGGTGGTCCATCGTGTCCTGGGCGGTGTAGTCGGCGATCACCTCGGTCATGAAGGCGTCGCGCAGCTTGGTGAAACGCCAGTCTTGACCGGATGTCCTGAGCACCAGGCGCTTGAACGTCTGGACCGGGTTGTCCGGGAAAAAGGGGTAAGTGACCTGGCTGTCGCCGTACATCGAACGCACTTTGAGCTCGAGGGATTTTTGCTTTTCCGTCCGGCTGTAGGAGCCGTGCAGGGCGATGCCGGCCGCAAAGACGACGCCCCGGGTGCCGTCGGCCTCGTAGAAATCGATCTTAGCCTCGCGCTCGATGTCGGCCTGGTAGTTGGTCCACACGCCGGTGGAGGCGGCAAAGAAATCGCCGGACCGGCCGTAAATGGAGACGACCGGCAAGGTGTGGCGCTCGCCGGCCAGGAAGGTCCGCACGGTGTCCGCGCTGTCCAGGCTGCCGTCGAACGAGGCCATGCAGCGGATGACCGTTGTTTTGTCGACACGCAGCGGTTCGCTGTAACGCGAGCTGGCCGTGGTTGGCTTCGAGCCGTCCAGGGTGTAGTAAATAACAGCCCCGGGCTGCGGCGAAGACAAGCTGACCCGGGCCGGCCCATCCAGGTACAAACCATCAAGCGGCGTCTGGCCGTTTTCTGAAACCGCGGTTATGACGGGCGTCATGGCGATCCCGTCGGCCGCTGCGCCGCTGTTGGCCTGCCCGGGTGTCGGCTGACGGTAGTAGAAGCGGCTGTCTGCCGGCTCAGTGCCGGCCGTGTCGCCGCGGCCGCTGCTGATCTGGTTGGCCAGGGCGCCGGTCGTGAAGCGGTCGACCCAGACGCCGTCCGGGGCGGTCAGCTGGAGCGTCTCGCCGCTTGCGGCGATCCCGAAGGCGGCGGGCTCGACGAGCGCGTAGCCGCCCGGCTCGATCACGAGGCCGGACAGCGTCTCCAGGAAGGGGTTTTCGGGATCGTCGCTCAGGCCGAAGCCGCTCAGGTCGACCGGGATGTCCTGGCCGTTATAAAGCTCGATCCAGTCATCCTGCCCGGTCTTGACGCCGCTTGAGACCGTGGCCTGCAGCGCGATCACCTCGTTGATCCAGACGCCGCGGTTTTTCAGCTGCAATGCGCCCGGCAGGTCGGCGAAGCCCTGGGTGTCGTTGGCCCGCCCGGGCGTGGGGGTCGGGAAATAGAGCCAGCTGTCCGGGTCTGCCGGGCTGCGGCCGTATGAGACGTTGGCCGGCAAAACCTCGAGCGGATGCGTCAGCAGCAACCGGCCGCGTGCGTCCGCCAGCAGCAGCTCGCTGTCGTTTGCGCCCAGGCGGAACGGGGCGGTCAGGGTGGCCGGTTGGCCGGGGATGTACGTGGTCTTTTCCCCGCTAAGCCAGACGACAAGATACGCACCCGGTGCAACGGTCAGATCCGGAAATGCCCAGCGGTCCAACTGATCTGGATCGTCCGAGAGCGTGCAGCCCAGCAGGGGGAACGGTTCGCTGCCGGCGTTGTAAAATTCGACCCAATCCGGATAGAGGCCGGCGGGGTCGGGCAGCTTGTCCTGGTCGGTGACATATTCGCTGACGACGAGCGGGCAGTCCGGAACCCGGATGGCGTCCTGGGCCTGTTCATGGCCATCCTGGCCGTTAGGACCGAGCGGCGTCGGTTCGGCGAAAAAATAATAGGGGTCGGTGTTGCCTGCGGCGCTGTCCTTGAGTCCCCAGGAAACATCCGTCGGGATCTCCGGCACGGCCAGGCGGGCCAGCACATTGCCGGCGGTGTCGGAGAAGATGAGATCTTCCCCGGACTGGGCCAGGCGGAAGGCGGCGTGAATCTCGCCCCGGGCGAAGGCGTCGTCCGCTTCTTTGCCGCTAAGGCCGGAGGCGTAGACCAAAAGGCGACTGCCGGGGGTCATCGTGACAGCCGGGAACACCCAGTCCATGGGGCGGTTGAGGTTGTCGGACAAGCCGTACCCGGCCAGGCTGACCGGTTCGGAGGAGAGGTTCCACAGTTCGATCCAATCCGGGGTCAGCTGGTCTTGTGTCTGCAGGATCGAGCGGTTCGACGTCACGATCTCACTGATCACGACGGGGCTGGCGACGACCGGCTTGACGGTTTCGGTGGGCTCAGGCGGCTCGGTCGGTTTGCTTTCGGACGTGGTGGGGACGACGACCATGTCGTCGGGCAGCAGGCCATGGCCGGCAACAACATAAAAAACGATGAGCAGCAGGACCAGGACGGCGAGCAGCATCAGCAGCCCGGCTTTTTCCCGGTTGCTGAAACGATTCGGATATCGGCGTGCTGGTCGTTTCGTCATACGTGTCTCCTGTGCAGCGACGGAAAACAGGGTGGATAACGCCCCTATTATTCCATATTTGCGGCTGTTTGTTAAGGTTGAACTTATTCTGTCAGCACCTGGAACGCTTAGACGTGCCCTGGGGGAAAAATGTTCCGTGCTGATTTATGCGTTGCGTGATCGCAAAATCGTGCTAAACTGTCAGGGAACAAGCATTTGCTACCGAGGAGGTCTATATGCTGTACCCGAAAAACGCGCTTCCCTTTGACACGGACTTGTTTAAAAACCCCACGTCCGAGTACCGGGGAGCACCCTTCTGGGCTTGGAACTGCGCCCTGGACCCGGACGAACTGAAATGCCAGATCGACTGCCTGCAGACGATGGGCTTCGGCGGTTTCCACATGCACGTGCGCACCGGCATGGCCACACCTTACCTGAGTGACGCCTACATGGATCTGATCCGGACCTGCATCGCCAAGGCCAAGGCCAACCGCATGCTGGCCTGGCTTTATGACGAGGACCGCTGGCCGTCGGGCGCGGCCGGCGGCCTGGTGACGCAAAACATCGCCTGGCGGGCCCGTCACCTGCTCCTGACCCCGATGCCCTACGAGCAGGACGGGGGCGGGTCTGAGGCCACGGACTCGTCCGCACGCGCGTCCCGCACCGGCAACGGCCGCCTGCTGGCGCGTTACGACATCGTCCTGGACGATCAAGGCTGCCTGGCATCGGGCAAGCGCCTCGCCGAAGGGGAGACGGCGCGCGGCACGTGCTGGTACGCCTATCTGGAAACAGCAAAGCCCAACCCCTGGTACAACAACCAGACCTACGTCGACACCCTCAATCCGCGGGCGATCCAGGCCTTTATCGCCGCGACCCACGAGCGGTACCGCGAAACCTGCCGCGACGAATTCGGCGCCGCGGTGCCGGCGATCTTTACGGACGAACCCCAGTTTTCCCATAAGACGCTGCTGGCGCACGCCGCCGACCAGACCGATGTCGTGTTGCCCTGGACCGACGACCTGCCGGCGTCGTTTGCCGCCGCCACGGGCGCCGACCTGCTCGAACGGGTGCCGGAGCTGGTCTGGAACCTGCCGGACGGCCAGGTGTCGCTGGCGCGCTACCGTTACCATGACCACATCGCGGAACGCTTTGCCGCCGCGTTCGCCGACCAGATCGGCACCTGGTGCCAACAGAACGACCTGCTCTTGACCGGCCACATGATGGAAGAGCCGACCCTCAAGAGCCAGACCGCCGCACTCGGCGAGGCGATGCGCTCGTACCGCTCGTTCGGCCTGCCCGGCATCGACATCCTCTGCGACCGGCGCGAATGGACGACCGCCAAACAAGCCCAGTCGGCCAGCCGGCAGTTCGGTTACCCCGGCGTCCTGTCCGAGCTCTACGGCGTGACCAACTGGGACTTCGACTTGCGCGGCCACAAGTTGCAGGGCGACTGGCAGGCGGCGCTGGGCGTCACCGTGCGCGTGCCGCACCTGTCCTGGGTCTCGATGGCCGGCGAGGCCAAGCGCGACTACCCCGCCAGCATCAACTACCAGGTGCCCTGGCATACCGAATACCCCCTGGTCGAAGACCATTTCGCCCGGGTCAACACGGCGCTGACCCGCGGACGGGCCGTGTGCCATGTCGGCGTGATCCACCCTGTCGAAAGCTACTGGCTGCACTGGGGGCCTGAGGAGCAGCCCGCGTCGGTGCGCGCGTCGCTCGACGAGCACTTCGCCCAGCTGACCGACCACCTGGTGCGTGGCCAGATCGACTTCGATTTCATCAGCGAGTCGCTGCTGCCCGAGCTGTGCCCACAAGGATCCTG
>JAAZFW010000373.1 GCA_012511525.1 Clostridiaceae bacterium | reverse complement strand
CCGTCTGCGGCCACGAGCACATGCTGGTCGGCATGGCGCTGGATCCGGAATGGGTTCAGGATATGGTCGACACCTACGCCAATCTCACCGTCGCCCTGCAGGAGATCCTCTTTGCCGAAGAAGGCAAGCCGGACGGCATCTTCTATTACGAGGATATGGGCTTCAAGGGCCGGCCGTTCATGTCGCCGGCGATGTACGACGAAATCGTCAAGCCGGGCCACAAGAGGACGATCGACTACAACAAGTCGCTCGAGCTGCCCGTGATCATGCACTCCTGCGGCATGGTGGAAAAACTGTTGCCCGGCATGCTTGACGCCGGCATCGACTGCCTGCAGGTGATCGAGGTCAAGGCGGGCATGGATCTGGTCAAGCTCTACCGGCAGTACGGCGACCGCTTGTCTTTTTTCGGCGGCATGGACGTGCGCGAGCTGTACACGAATGATCCGTCCCGCGTGGATCGCGAACTGGAAGCCAAGATCCCGATCGTCAAGCAGAATTTCGGCTACATCTTGCACTCGGACCACTCGATCCCGAACACGGTCGACCTTAAGACATACCAGCATTTCAAGGACTACGGCCTCGAGCTGGGCCGCTACGACAACTAACAAGATGAAAAAGCCACCCAAAACCAACGCCATGCGATTGCTGGACCGGGCCGGGATCCGCTACGATGTCCGCCAGTACCCCTATGACGAGGACGACTTGTCCGGCGTCAAGGCGGCCGCCGCACTCGGACTGCCGCCCGACCAGGTCTACAAGACGCTGGTCGCGCACGGCGACCGGAGCGGTTACCTGGTCTGCTGCCTGGCGGTCCACCAGACGGTCGATCTCAAAAAACTGGCCCTGCTGAGCGGCAACAAGCGCGTCGAACTGGTCCATGTCAACGAACTGCTGCCGCTGACCGGTTACCTGCGCGGCGGCTGTTCGCCCTTGGGCATGAAAAAAACCTGGCCGACCTATCTCGACGAGCGCGCCCTAAAGCAGTCATCGATCGCCGTCAGCGCCGGCCAGCGCGGCTTACAGATGGTACTCCGGCCGCAGGATCTGATCACGGCCACATCGGCGGTTAGCGGTGACGTGGCCGTGGATCATGAGCCCTGATCAGGCAAACACGACCGGCTGCCCGCTGTGGCTGGACACAACAGCGGCGTCCAGCAGCCGCATCACCTCGAGGCTGTCCTCCAGGGTCAAAGGCGCTTGGCCGGTTAAGAAGAATTCCTTGATTACACGCAATTCCTCGGTGTAGATCTGTGCGCTATCGACCTGGAAGGGGCGGACCTCGCCTTTCTGGCGCAAACTGCCGCCGTAGGCGTAGTTGCCGACAGTCAGGGCCACGATGCCGCGCCGGCTGTCGGGATAGGAGACGATCGTCACCACACCGGACGCGTCGCGACGGGCATCGACCTGGAGCGCGCCGCGCCCCATGGCCCGTTCCAGCATCTCGAAGCAATGGACGCCGTACCAGACCAGGCCTTCTCCGGCCGCCGGGATGCCCAAAGGACCATAGACGATGGTCTCGTCCGGCTTGGGCACGGCAAGGCAGGCCTGTTGCAGCGCGGCCGAAAAGCGCAGCGAAGACGCGGACATGACCGGCACGTTCAGCTGGCTGGCCCTGGCGACGATCGCCTGGCCAT
>JAAZFW010000003.1 GCA_012511525.1 Clostridiaceae bacterium | reverse complement strand
TGCTGGGGCGGCGCAAGGCGATCAGCAACCTGACAGACAGCGATGTCCGCGCCTACCTCGACTTTTCCCAGGTCGACTCTGTCGGCCTGATCCGTTTGGCGGTCCAGGTCGATACCGGCGGATTCCATTACATCCGCACCGAGAATCGTTCGCCGGCAACCGTGACGGTCAGTGTTCGCGAGAAGGACGACCCTTAACGTAATGAGTTCGTAATATAAGAGAAATATTTTTGTCATAAAAGTAAGCTCAGAGTTGAAACATAGGAAGCTCATGCCGGATGCTATAATGGGTCCATCTTAATGAAGATGAGGAATATCCCATGACGCGATTATTCGGAACGGACGGTGTCCGCGGCATAGCCAACCAGGAATTGACACCAGATCTGGCTTTTCGGCTGGGCTGGGCGGGAGCCCGGGTTCTGGCAGGCGCGTGCCAGCATAAAGCGATGATCCTCGTTGGCCAGGACGCCCGTATTTCCTGCGACATGCTCGAATCCGCCCTGGTCGCCGGCATCTGTTCGGCGGGTGCCGACGCCCTGGTTGCCGGTGTTGTCCCGACGCCGGCTATCGCCTACCTGACGCGCAAATACCAATGCGACGCCGGTGTCATGATTTCGGCCTCGCACAACGCATACGAGTTTAACGGTATTAAATTTTTCAGTGAAAGCGGCTACAAGCTTCCTGACGAGACCGAGGATCGCATCGAGTCCTTGACCGCCAACTATCGAGAAGATGCATCCGAGCGGCCGGTCGGCGACCGGGTTGGCCGCCGGCTCGAACGCAAGAGCGCTGCCCACGACTACGCCGAGCATCTTAAGCGGCGCATGGGGGTCGACTTAAGCGGCCTTCGGATCGCCATTGACTGCGCCAACGGGGCCTGCGCGGCGATCGCGCCCGGCCTGTTCGCCGATCTGGGCGCCGACGTTCATGCCATCGGAGTCGAACCGAACGGGATCAACATCAACGACGGCTGCGGATCGCTGCATCCGGAGAAATTACGCGAACTGGTTTGCCGCGAAACATGCGATCTCGGGCTCGCCTTTGACGGCGACGCCGACCGGATGCTGGCACTTGACGAGCATGGCGAGGTCATCGACGGCGATGTCGCGATGGCCATCATCGCTCGTGATATGAAGCTGAAGGGCACGCTGAAAGACGATACCCTCGTGGTTACGGTGATGAGCAACCTGGGGTTGGACCTGATGGCTCGCAGCAACGGCATCCAGATGGTCAAAACCAAGGTCGGAGACCGCTATGTGCTGGAGGAAATGCTCCAGCACGGTTATACCATCGGGGGCGAGCAGTCCGGACACATCATCCTGCTGGAACACGCGACGACCGGCGATGGTCTGCTCAGCGCCCTGCGCCTTCTGCGCGCGATCTGCGACAGCGGGCAGAAACTGAGCGAAGCCCGGCGCGTGATGCGCGTCCTGCCCCAAGTCCAGCGCAGCGCCCGCATCCCCAACGGCAATAAGCAGGCCGCTCTCAAGGACGAGGCCATCTGCAGCCGCATCGGAGCCATCGAGCAGGAACTGGCCGGCCGCGGCCGGGTCCTTGTCCGTGCTTCGGGAACCGAGCCAATCATCCGGGTCATGCTGGAAGGCGAGGATCCCGAAAGGATCGGCCAGTTGGCCGATGAACTGACCTTGATGATCACGAGCCGCTTCGGCGCCTGAATCAGGAGGACAATACCATGTGTGGCATCGTCGGGTACATCGGCAGCCGGCCTGTTTTGCCTGTGCTGCTGGACGGCTTGTCGCGGCTCGAATACCGCGGATACGATTCAGCCGGCGTGGCTTTCATGCAGGGGGATCGGATCCGGATCTGCAAGAAGAAAGGCCGGCTGGCCCAGTTGGAACAGGCTCTTTCTGAAGCGGACCTGGGCGATATGCCGATTCGGGCAGGTATCGGGCACACCCGCTGGGCGACCCACGGCGCGCCCAGCGACGAAAACTCCCACCCGCATCTTTCGGCCAACGGACGCGTGGCGGTCGTGCACAACGGCATCATCGAGAACTACATCGAATTGAAACGCTACTTGTGTGCCCAGGGCTGTTGCTTCCATTCCGAAACGGACACCGAAGTGGTGGCGCACCTGGTCGATCTGCACTATGCACGCGACTGCGCGGGTGACCTGATGGCGGCCGTGCGCCAGACGCTGGCCGAACTGGAGGGCTCGTACGCGCTCGGTGTCTTGTGCGCCGACGATCCGGACCGGTTTATCGCGGCGCGCAAGGACAGCCCGCTGGTCATTGGACTGGGCGAGGACGGCCATTTTATCGCCTCAGACATTCCGGCGCTGCTGGGCCAGACGCGGCGCGTCCTGATCATGGAAGACCGCGAGATTGCCGTTATCGAGAAAAATCAGGTGCGGCTTTTCGACGCGCTGGGGCGTCCGGTCTGCCGTGAGCCGCTCGAGGTGCAATGGGACAGCGCCGCTGCCGAAAAGAATGGTTTTGAACATTTCATGATGAAGGAGATTTTCGAAGAGCCGCGCGCTGTTCGGGATACCCTGACCCGCCATATCCGCCGGGGAACGCTCGAGCTGCCCGCAATCGACTGGCCACGGGCGCTGCGCCAGGTCTGCATTGTCGCTTGCGGCACCGCCTATCACGCCGGAATGGTCGCGAAAACGGTCATCGAACAGCTTTGCCGTGTTCCGGTCGTGGTCGACATCGCCTCCGAGTTCCGCTACCACGACCCGATCCTGGATGAAGAGACCATGGTGATCATCATCAGCCAGTCCGGAGAAACCCTCGACACGCTGGCGGCGATGCGCGAAGCCAGGCGCCGCGGCGGCCACATCCTGGCCGTGGTCAACGTCGTCGGCAGCTCGATCGCCCGCGAGGCCGACACCGTGCTGTACACGGCGGCCGGCCCGGAGATCGCCGTCGCCTCAACCAAGGCTTACAGCACGCAGCTGGCGGCGATGTACCTGGTGGCGTTTGACCTGGCGCGCCGCCTCAACCGGATGTCGGACAATCAGGTGAGGGAGCAGATCGAGTCTCTTTTGGCTTTGCCGGCCATGCTCGACGCTGTCCTGGCCAGCCAGGACGAGATCCAGCGGTTCGCGGCATCCCACTTCAACGCCCACAGCATCTTCTTCATGGGCCGCGGGCTGGATTACGCCCTGGCCATGGAAGCGTCGTTGAAACTTAAGGAGATATCCTACATCCACTCGGAGGCCTATCCCGGCGGTGAGCTGAAGCACGGGACGATTGCCCTGATCGAACCGGGCACGCTGGTCGTCTGCCCGCTGACCCAACCGGCATTGGTCGACAAGATGATCAGCAACATCCGCGAAGTCAAGGCCCGCGGCGCCCTGATTCTGGGCATCCTAACACCGTCCTGCCAGCGGGCGGCGGACGTCTGCGACGCGGTGTTCATGCTGCCCGACGTGCCGGCGCGGCTCGCCCCGGTGGTCGCCGTCACGCCGACCCAACTGCTTGCTTATTACATGTCGCTCAACAAGGGCCTGGATGTCGACAAACCGCGTAACCTGGCCAAGAGCGTGACCGTGGAGTAGGCAGGGCTCAGAGCGTCATTTCGTGAATTTCAGATCGTGTCAGCCGGGCCAGCTCATCCAGCCGGCCGCGGTTCAACTTGTTCGTGAAGGTGAAGGACACGCCGTCGCGCCGGGCTCGGCCGGTTCGGCCGATGCGGTGGATGTAATGCTCGTTCTCCTCCGGGATATCGTAGTTGAAGACGGCGTCGACCTCGTCGATGTCCAGTCCCCGGGAGGCGACATCCGTCGCGACCAGAACCGGCAGGCGGCCTTCTCGGAACTGGCCGATCACCTGCTCGCGCTGCGACTGGCGCAGATCGCCGTGCAGGCAGTCGGCCTTGCTGCCGAGTTTTTTCAGCAATTGCGTGACGCTGCGCACGTTCTGCTTGGTGTTGCAGAAAACGAGCACCTTCTTGTAGGCTTTCTTTTCCATCAGGTCCACGATCGCCTGCGCGCGCGCCTGGCCGCTGGCCTCGATCGCGTACTGCGTGATCGGCGGCTTGTCCTCAAGGCTGGATTCGACCATCAGCTCGACGACATCGCGCTGGTAAATCCAGGAGATGTCCATGACAGAGCGGGACAAGGTCGCTGAGAACATGGCGATCTGCCAGACTTTGGGCATCCGGTCCAGGATCCGGCGCACATCGTGGATAAAGCCCATGTCCAGCATGCGGTCGGCTTCATCCAAAATGACGGTGTGAACGTCGCTGAGCGTCAGGTTGCGCCGCTGCAGATGATCGAGCAGACGCCCCGGCGTGGCGACCACGATCTGCGGTTTTTCGCGCAGCTGCGCGACCTGGCGGTTGAGCGGCTGGCCGCCGTAAAGCGTAACGACCTTGACCTCGGGCCGCGAGCTGGCCAATTGCTCGATGTCTTCGCTGATCTGGATGGCTAGCTCGCGCGTCGGGCTGAGGATGAGCGCCTGGATGCCGTGCCGGCCATCTTCCAGATGTTCGATGATCGGGATGCCGAAGGCGCAGGTCTTGCCTGTGCCGGTCGGCGCCTTGGCGATGACATCGCGCCAGGCCATCATCGGCGGGATGGTTTGCTCCTGGATCGACGTGGGCTCGGTAAAGCCCATATCTCGGACGGCCTGCAGGGTTTTCTCTGACAGCTGCAGGACGTCAAATGATTTGCTTTGCGTCATGAAGATCCTTTCTTATCAATCGGTTGTGTCAGGCTTTGGGTGAGGTGAAAATCGGCTGGCGATCCTCGTCCCAGGTCTTCAGGAGTTCGACCTCGTCCGGCGTGATCGGGCGGTAGGCGCCGATCAGCTGCGTGGCCAGGCGGAACATGCGGATGTCACCCGGGGTCACCGCGGCGGTTACGGGCAGCGACAAGGTGAAACGCAGCGCCAGGTCGGCCCGGTCCGGATCATCGAGCGGCTGATACCAGGTTTTCGGATAGGGGCGGGCCTCGCGGGTCATGCCTTCAGGCCAGGCGCAGCGGGCCAGGGCTTTCAGGGCCAGGAGCGTCAGGCCGTCCTTTTGGGCCCGTTCAACCAAGGGTTTGCCGAAGCCTTCGCGCAGGTAAGTCATCCAGTTGAGCGGGAACAGGACCGATTCGAACGGGAAGCGGTCCAGGCATGCCTGGGCGGCATAATCCGAATGGGCAGAAAACCCGACGTGACGGATTTTGCCTTCCTGTTGGGCCTTGACAACCGTTTCCATGACGCCGTTCGGGCCGAACGCCTGGGCGACATCCGCTTCGGTTGTCATGCTGTGCAGCTGGTAAAGGTCGAAATAGTCGGTTTGCAGTGTTTTCAGCGAATGGTTGAGCGCTTCCTCGGCTTCCTTGCGGGTGCGTTTTTCCGTTTTGCAGGCTAAAAAGACATCCTGGCGATGGCCGGCCAGAGCCGGTCCGAGCTTGTCCTGGGCATCGCCGTAGGACGGCGCGACATCGAAGTAGTTGATGTCCTGGTCGAGGGCCTCGGCGACGAAACGGTTGGCGTCCGATTGGGTCTCGTTCATGACGATGATTCCGGCAAAGCCGATCACGGAGAGCATTTCTTTCGTTTTTCCATAAGGCCGTTGCAACATACAGGTATACCTCCCTAGCAAAACATAAACATGCGAACCTTCTTCTTATATCATACGTCAAAAAGGCAGAATTGTCGTGTCGTTTTGTCACACAACGCGTCATGCGTCCGCGGACCGTCAGGTGGGTGAAAGAAATGATAAAGGGTAAATTACATAATGTTAGAAATAAAAGAATTATATTGAAGTTATAATAAATAATATTGAAATATATATTGACAATGTTAAAAAATGGGTTTATACTGAAGCCAGCAAACAAAGGAGGTGCGAGCGATGGCCACTTATCAGAAAATGCCCAGCCGCTGCCCGGCGTGCGGGAATGCCCTGGTTGTCGAGTCGCTGCGATGCCCGGCTTGCCGGACCGCCGTCGAAGGGCAATATGCCCTGTCGCGCTTTATGCTGCTGACTGCTGAGCAACTGCAGTTCTGCGAGCTGTTTTTACGCAGCCGCGGCAGCCTCAAGGAACTGGGCAGTCAGCTTGGCATCGCGTATCCCACGGCGCGCAACCGTCTTGACGAGTTGCTGGCGGCCTTGGGCTATGAGAAGGAAAGCAGCCGCGACAAGCGGCTCGAGATCCTGGAGAAACTGACGCGGGGCGATTTGACACACGAGCAGGCCCTGCAAATGCTGAGGGAGGATGAAACCTGATGAAAGAGGAACTGCGCAAGATCCTGGACCTGATCGAACAGGATCGCATCACCGCCGCCCAGGCCGCGGAGCTGATTGAAGCGATGGGAATCGAAGACGAACAGCCGGAAAAGCCCCGGCAGCAGACCCGGCGCACGCTGCGCGTCCTGCTGATGTCAGCCAGCGGGGAGAAGGTCAATGTCAAGCTTCCGGTCGGACTGCTAAGGTCAGGCCTGGATATCGGCAAGCATTTCGCCAGTGCCTCGGGGAAAAACAAGGAGACCTTGAGCAATCTGGACTGGGACCAGCTCACGACGACGGTCGACCAGATGCTCGAGGACGGCACAACGGGCGAAATTGTCAACATAGCTAAACCCAGCGGCGAGAGGATTCTCATCTTGCTGGAGTGAGCCCCTGAGGGGGCGACGATTTTAGGAGGCTCTTTATGTAACAGGCAATCCTGTTGCACCAGACACAGGTCAAACAGCAGTCGCCGCTGCCCTGCATCGCCGGCAACGCACGGTCACCGTTCGGTTGTCTGGCCATCCGCGTGACGCTTGAACCTGATCGCGAATAC
>JAAZFW010000372.1 GCA_012511525.1 Clostridiaceae bacterium | reverse complement strand
TGGCCAGCTGGCCGGCCTGGGTCAGCTGAACCTGGCCAAGCAGGACCACCAAAGATGACAAGACGAGGCTAACCGCGGGGACGATCAGGCTGCGCGCCGGCCGCCGGGCAATCGCCAGCAAGGCCAACCGCAGCGACAGCGGCCTGAGCAACAGGGGCCGGGCAGCAGGCAGCGGACGCGTCCCCGTCCGTCGGCCGCTCCGGGGCAGGTCGTCGGCAAGTCCAGGCGCCAGGGCCTGACGATGGACCACCTGACGCGCGGCGGCGAAGGTCAGGACCAGCAGCAGGGCCAGCAGCAGGCATCCGGCCAGCCAGGCCTCCTGGCCTGCTGCAGGCAATTCGGCCGAAAAAGAGACTGGCGGCGCCAGTTTGCGGATGCTGAAGCGCAGGTCGGTTTCCGGCAGTTGCTGCAATGACTGCCAGACCTTTTGCGTCACCGGACCGGCAGCCAGCGCGCCGGCTGCCGAGCCCAGCACGGCTGCCAGCAAACCGGGCAGGACACAGCTCAGGGCCAGGCTGGCCCAGGTCCGAGCCTGGCCGCTGCCCAGGGCAAGCATGATCCGGGCGCTGTCTCGCTGCCGGCTGATCTGCAGGTGGACGAACAGCAGCAAGGTCAGAATTGCTGCGGCCAGGGTTCCTGCAGCCAGGCGCAGGGCCATGGCCTGCAAAGCGCGGATCGGCTTGACGGCGTCCGCATAGCCCTGGTCGTACACGGTCAAACTGCAGGTTTCAGGCAGCCGATCTGACGCGGCTGCGACAAATCGGTCAACCCGGCTGTTTTCGACCTGGAACCGGACCGACTGGCTAAGACGGGTCTTTTGTGCCGCCCAGTTTGCCTGCGGCAGATAGATCTGGTACTGCTGGCTTTCCACGTCCTTGAACGTGCCGACAATCCGGAAAGAGGCCTGGCGCAGAAAGCCGTTTTCGGCCGAGTCGGGCCAGTAGCTTGTATTCGACTGGTCGCCAACGCCGGCATGAAGGTTCAAAAAGACCTCATCGCCGCTCTGGACGTCCAGCAGATTCGCGAGCCGGTCACTGACCAGGCAGACATCGGCGTCTGCGTTATATTCGGAGTCCAGAAAAAAGCGGCCGCTGGTCAGATAGGTCTCACGTTCGTAAAAGGGGCGGGTGATCTCGATCGAACGGGTCATCGTCACGGGAAACGAGCCGTCCAGCACCTCGCAGGCCTGGGCCAGTTCCCGCCAAATCGGATCCACGTCCGCCTGGTCCGTGATATCCAGGACTGCCTTGAGCTGTTCCAGGCTGCCCCCGGGCGGCGTGACCGGCACATGGCCGAGGTTCGGGGCGATCGTCAGCTGCTTCATCGGGGTCTGTGTCGGAAAAAGATAGCCCATCGCGATGTAGCGATGCCCCTTTTGCCACAAAACTGGCAAAGGCTGTCCGTTCAGATCGGCAGGGGACAGGCCCACGTACGTGTTTGCCCGAACGCCAGGCCCGAAGGATACTTCCTGAACAAGGCCGATAATCGCTCCGGTATCCAGGATATGCCGAACCGTGAACTGCAAGATCGCCAGGTGCTCAAGAGCCGTTTCCTGCTGCGGGACCCGGATCGATTCGACCCAGGCGCTGGCGGAGCGCTCCTGATCGACCGCCAGGACCGTCGCGTGACCGGTTAGTTCGGCCACCCGATCACGGCCCGGTTCGTCCCGAACCAGACCATCGACCTGGACGACGGTCGTGAACGTCCGATCGGCTGCCGCCAGCATCGACCGGCTGCCGGCCAGCATGGCCAGGCCCTGTCCCAACAAGGCCGTCAGCAGGGTCAGCAGCAGTAAAAACAGCAGCGACTTGACGGGTGTCCTCATGATGTTGCGTACACTGTTGCGTAAAACCATAACGCCATTATAACGCGATCATTTTTTTCGGCAAGCGATCCATCCGGCGTGCTGCTTGTTATAATGGGATTGTTTCGGATATTCTTGCGATGCGGCTGTCCCGAACATTTGTTCTTGGAGGACAAGGCGATGACCGAACAGAAAAACGCAAAGATCCGGCTGGCCCGCTTTGGCGACGCGGCCGGCATCCAGGCGATCATGGCCTGGTTTATCGGGCATACGACCAGCAGCTGGCGCTACCGGGCGATGGACCTGGAAGAGACGGCCGCCTGGCTCCAGAAGCACCTGGACACGCCGGAGCACCAGGTCTGGGTGGCGGCCGCTCAGGATCGGATTGTCGGATACAGCTGCTTGTCCGATTTTCGCGCGCCGGAAGGCTATTGGCCCAGTGCGGAGAACTCGATCTACGTGTTGCCGGAATACGCGGGACAGGGCATTGGCAAACAGCTGATGCGGCGTATCCTGGATCAGGCCGCAAAAAGCAACTTGCAAACGATCGTCGCGGCGATCGACAGCGGCAATGAAGCGAGCATACGTTTTCACGAGCAGTTTGGATTTGTGGTCA
>JAAZFW010000042.1 GCA_012511525.1 Clostridiaceae bacterium | reverse complement strand
TCCACATCATCTTCCATACGACGGAGGACTTCACCCGAGGTCCGATCGGCCTTTATATCGACCCGTTTAAAAAGCAAGTTGTCGATGTCGACCCGCGCAGCGACACGGCAGGCAAGCATGAGAAAACTTCATGACGGACGGGGGTGACGGCGATGGAGAGAAAACCGCTGGTAGAGGCATTCAGAGCCTTAGACCGCAGGCAGTTCCTGGACAGGGCGTGCCGGGATCTGGCCGGCCTGGATGAACCGCTGCCGATCGGTCACGGCCAGACAATTTCCCAACCGACGCTGGTTCTGGAGATGACTGCTCTGCTCGATCCGGAACCCGGCAGCAAGATCCTCGAAATTGGCACCGGTTCTGGTTACCAGACCGCTTTGCTTGCACCTTTCTGCAAGATCGTCTGCACCGTCGAACGCATCCCGGAGCTAGCGCGCCAGGCCGAAGAGCGCCTGGTGCGCCTGGGCTATACGAACATCCGCTTCCGGATGGGGGACGGCGGGACCGGCTGGCCGGAGGAAGCGCCTTTTGACCGGATCATCGTGACCGCCGCTGCGGGCATTGTGCCGCCGCCGCTGGTTGCGCAGCTGGCATCGCCAGGCCGGCTGGTCATTCCGGTGGGGCCGCGCGGCTGGCAGGATCTGCTCCTGATCACGAAAGACGCGGCTGGAAAACTGACTGAGCGTGTGATCGAAAAAGTGGCCTTTGTTGAACTGGTCGGCGATTACGGCTGGAACCAGGCGAAAGACAGAAGTTGAAAGGAACGTCCATGAACAAGAAGCTGATCATCCTGTCACACGATGCCATGGTCTGGGAGGACCTGGCCTACCTCGAGAAGAAACCTGTCTTTGGCAGTTTGCTCCGACGCGGCGCCGCAGTCCGGACGCTTCGGACCATCTATCCGTCGATCACGTACCCGGTTCACGCCAGCATCATCTCGGGGCAGTACCCGGATAAACACGGCATCATCAACAACGAGTTGGCGGAAATCGGGGTCCTGGCTTCGCCGTGGCACTGGTTTGCCCGCGACAATCAGGTTAGAACTTTGTTTACCGCAGCCAAGGCGGCGGGCCGGACGACCGCGGCGGTCTTCTGGCCGGTTTCGGGGTTGGATCCGGATATCGACCACCTGGTGGCCGAGTACTGGTCGCAGTCGCCCCAGGATGATCTCGAGGACGTTTTCCGCCGATCCGGCACCAGCGAGGCGGTCATGGAAGCGGCTGTCAAGCCCAATTTGCACCTGCTGCGCGGTCATGAGCGCCAACACCCGGCGGCCGACATGTTTGTTATCAAGGTCGCCTGTGATATCCTACGCCATTTCAAACCGGATTTGCTGGCAGTGCATCCGGCGGCGATCGATGGTGCGCGCCATCAATCGGGCTTGTTCTCGAGCCTGGTGGACGAGATGCTCGACCGTACGGAGGATTGGACCGCCCAGATCCTGGCGGCGGCAGACGAGGCCGGTGTGCTGGAACAAACCGATATCGTCAACCTGAGCGACCACGGCCAGCTGGATATCAAACGCGTGCTGAACATCAACGTCATTTTGCGCGACCATGGCTTGATCCAGGTCGACGACGAGGAGCGTTTCCGGGACTATGACGCGTTCAGCAAGTCGGCAGCGCTGTCCGCACACGTATATTTGAAGGATCCAAACAACAAGGCACTGCTAAAACAGGTGCATCAACTGCTGTTGCACCTGAGGGACGAAGGTATCTACGGGATCAGCGAAGTGTTTACCCGAGAGGAGATCCGGGAGAAGGAGCACTTGGACGGCGCGTTTTCTTTTGTGCTCGAAAGCGATGGCTTCACCTCATTTGGCAACGATTGGCGCCGGCCGATCGTCCGGCCGTTCGACCTGACGGACTACCGCTTCGGACGGGCGACACACGGGCACTTGCCAGACAAGGGGCCTCAGCCGACGCTGATCGCGACGGGACCGTCGTTCAGACCAGGGGCGGTGGTGCAGCGCCGCCCGATCGTGGACGTCGCACCGACCCTGGCCAAAGCGCTCAACATTGATCTGGGCGAAACGGACGGGCAGGTCATTTGGGCATTGCTGCAAACACCGGGCGGGTGACGATTATGACAGAGAACCGGGCGCTGACCCGAGACGACTGTACGCTTGAGATAACGGATATCAGCCACGAGGGGCACGGTATCGGCCATGTTAACGGTTTGACTCTCTTTGTTCCAAACACCGTGCCGGGAGACCGGGCCCTGGTGCATATCGAGATCCGAAAGAGCCGCTATGCGGTGGCCAGGCTGCTTCGCCTCATCCAACCCTCACCGGATCGTATCGAACCCGGCTGCGTCTATGCGGCAGACTGCGGCGGTTGCACCTTGCAGACGCTGTCATATGAAGCCCAGCTAAAACTGAAGCAGCGCCAGGTGAAGGAAGCGCTCACCCGTATCGGAAAGACAACCAGCATAGACAAGATCATGCGCCCGATCCTGGGCATGGCGGATCCCTGGCATTATCGCAGCAAGGTGCAAATGCCGGTCAGCGGCACGAGCAAGGAGCCAAAAATCGGATTTTACGCGCCCAACAGCCATGAAGTGGTGGACGCACGTATCTGCAAGGTCCAACCGCCTGTCTGCGATAAAATCCAATCTGTGGTTCGCGACTTCATTCGATCCAATCATATTGAACCATACAACGAACAGAATCACACCGGGTTGCTACGGCATTTGGTGATCAGGCTGGGGTTTGCCACCGGCGATGTCATGGTCGGGCTGGTGCTGAACGGTGCGGACATCCCCAAAAGGGAAGTGTTGATCCAAAGCCTGATCGATGCGATTAGGGCACATGAGGATCCTGATTTCCCATCGCTTCACTTGACCTGCTGCTTCCTGAATCGCAACACCCAAAGGGGCAATACGATCCAGACAGCGGATAACGAGATCATCCACGGCCAGGGCTGGATCGAGGAGAAAATATTAGGCCTGACATACCGCATTTCACCGCAGGCTTTCTTCCAGGTCAACCCGCGCCAAACAGAGGTCTTGTTTGAGCTGGTGATTGAACTGGCCGATCTCCAGGGAAAGGAGAATATTCTGGACCTTTATTGCGGGACGGGTTCGATCAGCCTGCAGCTGGCAAAAAAGGCCAGAAAGGTGCTGGGCATCGAGATGGTCGAGGCGGCGATCCAGGATGCTCGTGTCAACGCCAAACTGAACAACTTAAGCAATGCGGATTTTCTGGCGGGAAAAGCGGAGACATTATTGCCTCAGCTAGCAGATAACGGCTGGAACCCAGACCTGATCGTTCTCGACCCGCCGCGCAAGGGATGCGAGCGCG
>JAAZFW010000041.1 GCA_012511525.1 Clostridiaceae bacterium | reverse complement strand
GGCTGGGAGACGGTGCTGAGACCGACCAGCGGCAGCGAGGCGCAGCCGATGTCGTCGAAACCGATGATCCCCAGGTCGGCCGGCACCGCCACATCGTGTTCGCGGGCATATTGCAGGACCCCCATGGCGATGATATCGTTGCCGCAAAAAACGGCATCCGGCGGCTTAGCCGTTTTCAAAAGTTCGGCGATGCGTGCGTAACCGCTTTCCTGGCGAAACGGCCCGTAGCTGATCAGGCGCGTATCGACCGCCAGGCCGTGTTCCTGGAGCGTCTTCTGGTACGCCATCAGGCGGATCTGGTTGGACGGCGACGTCTCGATGCCGCCGACATAGGCGATACGCCGGTAACCGCGCTCGATCAGGTGGTTGACCGCCAAACGGGCGCCGGCCTCGTGGTCGACCTCGATGTAGCTGAGGTCGTCGGGCATGGCGTGCCAGAACAGGACGACCGGCAGATTGAGCGCCTCGAGGGCGCCGGGCCGGATAAAGGCCGTCGGCTTGAGGATGATCCCCTCGACACGCTGCTCGACCATGATGCGCAGCTTTTCCTGTTCCTTGACCGGATCCCAGCCGGTGTTGCAGATCATGGTCGTGAAGCCGGCCTCGTCGGCCGCGGCATTGACCGCCATCGTGATGTCGGCAAAAAAAGGATTGGACACATCAGGCACGACCACGGCGATGATATCGGATTTACGGCGAACCAGGCTGCGGGCAATGGCGTTGGGCTGGTAGCCCATTTCCCGGGCCAGTTCGAAGATGCGCTGGCGCGTCACCTCGCTGACGTCGGAGCGCCCGTTCAGGGCGCGGGAGACGGTCGCGTAGGAGACGCCGGCGCGTTCGGCGATGTCCTTGATCGTGATCATGCGGGTTTATGTCCCTCCTTTTGGCTCTCAAGGCGGTCGAGCCAGGCGGCGATATCCTGCCAGACCTGGTCCCGGTTCACCTCGTTAAGCATCTCGTGGCGGCCGCCCGGGTAGAGCTTCAAGTCTGCTTTGCGGCCGTTGGCCAGCAGCTGTTCCCGAACCGAATGCGGGCCGGCGCCATACTGGCCGATCGGGTCATCGCCGCCGGAAAGGAGCAGCATCGGCAGCGATTGCGGGACCTGCTTGGCCCAATCCGGCTGCGAAACGAGGTGCAGCCAGGTCAGCAGGTCGCGGTAGCCGGCGCTGGTGAACGTGAACCCGCACAGAGGGTCGGCGACATAGGCGTCGACAATCGTCTCATCCCGGCTTAGCCAGTCGACGGGCGTCCGGGGCTTGTCGATCCGGTCCAGCTGTCCCGCGGCCATCAGCCGGGCCAGGAAATCGTTCGGCCTTTGGGGGCCGCCCAGCCAGCCTGTCAGGTTGGCCAGGGCAAGGCCGGGCAGCACGGCCGGATTGCGTCCGGATGTACCGGAAAAAATCGCGCCCGCATAACGGCCGCCCGAGCGGGCACAGACCAGGCGGGCGATAAATGAGCCCATCGAGTGCCCGAACAGGACGCAGGGCGCGTCGGGCACCGTCTGCCGGGCCTGGTCCAGGGCGGCGGCGACATCGTCAAGCACGCGCCGGCTGCCCTGCCTGGGACCAAAATAACCCAGACCATCTGGCCCCGCGGCCGATTGCCCGTGACCGGGCAGATCAAAGATCAGGACCGCGTGCCCCTGGCCGGTCAGAAAGCGGCAGAACCCATCGTAGCGGGCCATGTGTTCGGCCATGCCGTGGATCACCTGGATCAAAAAGCGCGGCGGACCCTCAGGCCGGTACAGACGGGCTTGGATCAGACCGGTTTCCGTCGCCGATTCAAAGGCGAACGATTCGACGCGCATGTTTTGTGTCACATCATCCCTCGATTCAACGGGCCGTCAAATAGCCCTGGTGGACGAGCAGCTCGGCGGTCAGGATCGCACCGCCGGCTGCCCCGCGAATGGTGTTGTGCGACAGGCAGGTGAATTTCCAGTCAAAGACCGGGTCCTCGCGCAGACGGCCGATCGTGACCGCCATGCCGTTTCCGGCCATGCTGTCCAGCGCCGGCTGGGGACGGGTGTCATCGGGCTGGTAGATCAGGAACGGCTGGGGTGCCGACGGCAGATTGGCCTGCTGGGGCAGGCCGCGAAAAGCGGCCCAGCTATCCAGGATCTCCTGGCGGGACACAGGCCGGGCGAAGCGGACCGACAGGGCCGCCGTGTGGCCCTCCTGGACCGCGACCCGGTAGCACTGGGCCGAAATCTTCGGCTTTAAGGCCTTGATGATGCCGCTGTTGCTGAGCGTGCCCCAGATTTTGAGCGGCTCCTGCTCGCTCTTGTCCTCTTCCCCCCCGATGTAGGGGATCAGGTTGCGCTCCATTTCCGGCCAGTCGGCAAAGGTTTTACCGGCGCCGGATATCGCCTGGTACGTGGCGACAATGATCGTCTCCGGCTCATAGGCCATCAAGGGGGCCAGTGCGGGGACGTAACTTTGGATCGAGCAGTTGGGCTTGACCGCGATAAAACCGCGTTTTGTGCCCAGGCGGCGGCGCTGAAGATCGATCAGGCCGGCGTGGTCCGGGTTGACTTCCGGGATGATCATCGGCACGTCCGCTGTCCAGCGGTGCGCGGAGTTGTTGGAGACGACCGGTGTCTCAAGCCGGGCAATCCGCTCTTCCAGGGCACGGATGTCGTCCTTTTTCATGTCGACGGCGCAAAAGACGAAGTCGACCGAATCGATCCAGTCTTCCAGGTTGTCTGTGGCCAGCACGTTCAGGCCGGCGACCTTCTCCGGAATCGTTTCAGTCAGTTTCCAGCGGCCCTTGACCGCTTCCCGATAAGACTTGCCGGCGGAGCGGGCCGAAGCCGCCACCGCGGTCACCTCGAACCAGGGATGGTCTGCCAGCAGCGTGACGAAACGCTGGCCGACGTAGCCTGTGGCGCCGATAATGCCGGTACGCAGTTTGTTTTTCATGCACTTCCCACCTTTGTGTCCACAAGATACGGACAAATGTATGTGTCCGATGCATTCTACCATATCCGGACGCCTGCCGCAACGGGTGCGGCTGTCCTTATTATAACGAAAACTATGGTAAAATGAAGCCATCGGTGATCGCCGGCCATCCTGCCGTGCGCACCTGGAGGTTGATCATGTCCCAAACACCCGTTTTCGCCCGCCTGGACGAGTTCCTGGATTATTTCCAGGCCATTCGCGAGCGATCCCCTTTGACCATCCGCGAGTACCGCTATGACCTGGTCCAGTTCTTCCGATTCCTGCTGCGCCGCCGCCGCCTGGCACCGTCCGACACACCGTTCGAGGAAATTGGCATTGACGGGATCGACGACAAACTGCTCCGGTCGGTGCGCCTGACCGACCTTTATGCCTACATGACCTGGCTCAGCCGCGAACGCCGCTGCGGCCCGGCCGCACGGGCCCGCCAAACGGCGGCCCTCAAGGCTTTTTTCGCCTATCTGAAGAACAAGGCCTTTGTGCTCGAGGATAACCCGGCGCTCGAACTGGAATCGCCCCGCCAGCTGCGACAGCTGCCGCGCCACCTCTCGCTGGATGAGAGCCGCCAGCTGCTGGATACGGCGGACAACCCCGACAATCCGCGCTCGGCGCGGGATGTCTGCATTTTGACCTTGTTTCTCAATTGCGGCCTGCGCCTGTCCGAGCTTTGCTCGATCGACCTGGCCGACATCCGCGAGGACACGCTGGTCGTCCTGGGCAAGGGCGGCAAGGAACGGACGATCTATCTCAACGGCGCCTGCATCGACGCCCTCGAGGACTACCTGTCCGAGCGACCCGCAGCCAACCTTAAGGATCCTCAGGCGCTTTTTATCAGCCGCCTGCGCCGCCGGATCAGCCCCAAGACGGTCCAGCTGCTGCTTAAGCACTACCTGCTCCAGGCCGGTCTGGATCCGCGCCGCTACTCCGTGCACAAGCTGCGTCATACCGCGGCTACCCTGATGTACAAGTACGGCAAGGTCGATATCCGCGC
>JAAZFW010000371.1 GCA_012511525.1 Clostridiaceae bacterium | reverse complement strand
CTCGATCGAGGGGTCAGCCCACTTCATGGCCTTGGCCGTCTCGCAGGCCAGACGGCCGTATTCGTCGGCCGTCTTGTGACCGATCTGCCATGGGCCGTCCATCTCGTTGCCCAGGCACCAGAGCTTGATGTCGTGCGGCTTTGTCCAGCCATGGGCCTGGCGCAGGTCGCTCCAGGTGGTGCCGCCGGGGAAGTTGCAGTATTCGACCAGGCTGCGGGCCTCTTCCATGCCGCGGCTGCCCAGGTTGACCGCCATCATGACCTCGGCGCCGGCTTTGGCCGCCCAATCGGCAAACTCGTTGGTGCCGATCCAGTTCGGTTCGATCGTACGCCAGGCCAGCTCCGCGCGCCGCGGCCGGCTTTCGCGCGGTCCAACGCCGTCTTCCCAGCGGTAGCCGGAGACAAAATTGCCGCCGGGGTAGCGGACCAGCGGAACATTCAAGCCCCGGACCAGCTCGAGGACGTCGCGGCGGAAGCCTTGTTCGTCCGCCTCCGGGTGATCCGGCTCATAGATGCCGCCGTACACGGCCCGTCCCAGGTGCTCGATAAACGATCCGAACAGGCGCGGATCGACGGAACCGACTTCAAAATCCTTACAGACTGAAATTTTTGCGTTTTTCATATAACCTCCCGAGCCGGCCGTCGTTTCGGCATTGTCCAGACCGCCCGCATCTTTATTATAGGCAACGCGGCAGGGGTTGGCCAGACAGCCAGGGCGCGATGGCGTATAATAGGGGTACCGGCCAGGTCCTGGCCGAAATACTTAAACGGAGGCAGTCAGATGAGCAAAACAGCATTTTTCGTATTCCGGGGTGATCCGCTGTGTTTCATGCACGTCATGCTCAATGCCCTCGACATGCAAGCCCGCGGCATGGATGTGAAAGTAATCCTGGAAGGCGAGTCCGTCAAACTGGTCCAGGTGATGCTCGATTCGGGCAACAAGCTGTTCCGGCAGCTGATCGACAAGGGCCTGATCGATGCGGTCTGCAAAGCCTGCTCCGCCAAGATGGGCGTCCTCGACTACAACCAGGCGTCCGGTTTGCCCATGGCCGACGACCTCAACGGGCACCCCGCGATGTCCGCGTATCTGGAGAAGGGTTATGCGATCGTCACGATGTGACGCTCGCTTGACGCTGTCGCCTCCGTGTGGTAAAAAAAGGTCACACGAGGCCAGCAGAAGCTGCCGCATTGCCTGAAACGACACGATCGACACGCTGGAACCACGAAGGGGCCGCATCATTTTTGGCGCCTGCGTGGTTTTTTCCGCAGGTGACCGCTTCGAGGAGGCTTAACCGATGAATTCAACCCGCAAAACCCTGATCCGCCTGGTTCTGGCCGGCATGTTCCTGGCTCTGGGGCTGGTCCTGCCCTTTCTGACCGGCCAGATTCCGCAGTTTGGCTCCATGCTGCTGCCGATGCACATTCCGGTTCTGATCTGCGGCTTTGTCTGCGGCTGGCCTTACGGCCTGGCCGTCGGCCTGATCACGCCGGTCCTGCGCAGCCTGATGTTCGGCATGCCGCCGATGTTTCCTGGCGCCGTGGCCATGGCTTTCGAGCTGGCCGCCTATGGCTTCATGACCGGCCTGCTCTATAAGCTGCTGCCCAAGAAGGTTCCTTTCATCTATGTCACCCTGGTCGCGGCTATGCTGGTCGGCCGCGTGGTCTGGGGCCTGGTCACGTTCCTTCTGGTCTCTTCGGCCGGCAACGCGTTCACCTTTTCGGCGTTCCTGGCTGGGGCGTTCGTCAACGCGGTTCCCGGCATCATCGTCCAGATCGTCCTGATCCCGATCATTATCCTGGCGCTGCAGAAGGCCCACCTGATGAAGTATGCCGACTGATCTTTCTTTTCACGAATGCCTGGATCTCCATGCACGGCGTTACCCGCTGATGGAGATCCAGGACCTTGTTAAGCTGGCCTACCAGGCCAGCCAGGGCAGCGGCCACCTGGTCGCCTCCGAAGCGGATGCCCTGGCCTTTCTGCATGCAGAAAGCGAACAGGCAATGGCCGATCCGTACGAAGCGGACGCAATCGTCTGCGAGCCGGCCGGTCCGAACTTCTGCCGCGTCCACCTGCGCGCGCTTCCCGCGGCAGGGCTTTCGCTGGGAACCGTTGCCCGGGTCTTTTTTCTGACCGCCGCCGAGCCGCCGGCCGGACAGACGGCACTCGACGATCTGCTCGGCCAGGTCCGGTCGGCGCTCGGCCAGG
>JAAZFW010000370.1 GCA_012511525.1 Clostridiaceae bacterium | reverse complement strand
TCCGTTCCATCCATTCATCGCTGGCGATCGAAGCGAACGAACTGTCCCTTGATGCGGTACGCGGGGTGATAGACGGCAGAGCCGTTGTGGGGCCTCAAAAAGAGATACAGGAGGTGAAAAATGCGTACAAAGCATATGATCAGGCAGGCCGTTTCGATCCTTTTTCCATTGATGCGCTTAAGCGGCTCCACAGCGTCATGACCGATCTCATCATCGCTGAGTCTGGTGAATTCCGTCACGGGGAGGAAGGTGTTTTTGACGGCGACCGCTGTATTTTCATGGCTCCGCCCGCCAAGCGTGTTCCAAGCCTGATGGAGGATCTGTTTTCATGGATGAATCGCGAGAAAGATGACTTGCATCCGCTCATCCTTTCCTCGGTCTTTCATTATGAGTTTGTATTTATCCACCCATTTGCAGACGGGAACGGACGCATGGCAAGGCTTTGGCAGACGGGTATCCTTTGCGCATGGAATCCGATCTTTCAGTATTTGCCGATCGAGAGCCAAATTTATGCATTTCAACCAGAATACTACAGGGCGATCGCCACGTGCCACAACGAGGGACAGTCGAATAGTTTTGTGCTTTTTATGCTGGAGAAAATCGATGAAACACTGGATATGTTTTTACGGCAAACGGATTCAAGCGATTCGCTTATCAGTCAGTACGTAAGACGCTTGCTGGACGCGATGGAATATGACGTGCCATATTCCGCTAACCGCATCATGGAACTGCTACACCTGAAGTCCAGGGAAACCTTACGAAAGAACTATATCAATCCTGCTCTAGAGATGGGTCTGATCATCATGAGCAACCCCGATAAGCCCACCAGCCGGAATCAGACTTACATAAAAAGGTAGCCTTGGATAAGCAACAAGTCATGTGCGTCAGGCTGATGGACTGGACCTGTCCGGTTCCGTCACCTCCACACTGGTTTCCCCGCCATGCGCAGCCGATGAAACGCCACCCTCGCCCGACCCGTCCCTGAACGCACATTCTTCTGGATATGGCCAGATATTCAAGGCTTAGCCTGCAGCCCATGCTGACGCGTGGCCGTTTTTTGTCATTGCGGGACTGACCCGCCCCGTTTCACCTTACACCATTTCCGATTTAATATCTGCTGTGATTGCATCAAAAACCTTTTCCCTGTCCCTGGATGTGTCATAGATCGTAAAGCCGTATGTCACCAAATGATCCGTCATCGAACGGCTGAATGAAATGGCTTCCTGACTAACCTCTCGCAGATTTTGATCATCCAAGTGATATGTCCAGTCGTCCTGGGTATCGAATCTTCTGAAATCAGTAAAAAACTCATCGGCCGTTTTCTTGTTTTGCACCAACCCGATCAGAACAAAATGATCTTTCAAATCATCGATCCCATACATTTTGAGAATGGGTACGATCCGCTCAAAATTTAAATACCCGCCTTCCAGCACGAACCTGTTGCTTGCTACCGCGTGTGCTCGCAGGCTGACTTCATGAACAACACCCTGACTGGAAGAAAACGCCCCCAGAAAATGGCCAAGAAAGGGCGCTATATTGTCTGTGGTCTGCTTTCTATTCCAATTGAGTTTCACATTCAGCTGCGGGTATGCCCCTTGAAACACGGCGACAAGTTTATCGATGCTGATCACAAAGACATTCAGCTCTTCGTTCAGTTTTCTCGCCAACGCCGTTTTGCCGGCTCTTGACGGGCCTGCAATGATGATGTTTTTCATATCTTACCACCTCGCACGGGCAATCCTGGCATTGAAACCGCTTGCCGCATGTCTGACTCCAAGCAAGGCATTCAGGCCTGACACCTTTTGCCGCGCATCGAAAATGTCCCGCGCCAGCGAGAAAACCAAAAGCGAAACATCTGGTATGGCCATAGGGGGGTCCCTGCCTGATCGGTTATTCCGTTACCCGGACGGCATCAGCCAGGCGGCGGGCGATTTCGCGGCCGGTCGGGGTCGCGGCCAGGCCGCCGGCGGCCGTTTCGCGCAGGCTGGCCGGCAGCTGGTCGCCGACAGAACGCATCGCCGCGATCACCTCGTCGGCCGGGATGGCGCTCGCGATACCGGCCAGGGCCAGTTCCGCGGCGACCAGGGCATTGGCGGCGCCGCTGGCGTTGCGCTTGATGCAGGGCACCTCGACCAGGCCGGCCACCGGGTCGCAGACCAGGCCCAGCACGGACTTCAGGGCGATCGCGCAGGCCTCGGCAGCCTGGCGGGGCGATCCGCCCAGCATTTCGACCGCCGCCGCCGCGGCCATGGCGGCCGCTGAGCCGCATTCGGCCTGGCAGCCGCCTTCCGCACCGGACAGGCTGGCCTGGTTGGCGATCACCATCCCGATGCCCGATGCCGTCCAGAGTCCAAGGACCGCCGTACGCTCGTCAAGTGCCTTCTCTTCCGCAAAGGTCAGGATAACCGCCGGCAGGATACCGCAGGATCCCGCTGTGGGGGCGGCCACGATCCGGCCCATGCGGGCGTTGACCTCGGATACGGCCAGCGCCCGCGCCAGCATCCTGGCCAGCAGCGGACCGGCGATCGTCCGGTTTTCGTCCAGCGCGGCCTGCAGCCTGGCGGCCGCCCCGCCGCTCAGCCCGGAGGGCGAGCGTTCCGTAGCGCGCAACCCGTCCTCGGCCGCCTGGCGCATCACCTGCAGCCGCTCGGCCATGCGTGTAAACAGCGCGTCCGGCGATTGTTCAAGTTGAGCCGCTTGGTCGGCAAGTACAACCTGCCCGATCGTGACACCGTCGTTTTCTGCCGTCTCGACCAGTTCCTGCACCGACTGGTAACTGATTTGTCTCTTGTCCATATCTTCCCTCAATCGATGACCGGCCGGACCAGGACGGCGCTGCCGATCCCGGACAAGTCTCCGATGCTGTGCACCAGCGATTGGCTGACCGGCTGATCGAGCTCGATGACCATAATAGCCTGGCCTCCGCGGTTGGACCTGAAGACGCGCATGCTGGCGATGTTGATCTGCTGGTCGGAAAGCAATCTCGTGACCGCGGCGACGCTTCCCGGCACATCCCGGTGCCGGATCACCAGCGTCGTGTACTCACCGCGGAAAGAAACCTCGAGGCCGTTGATCGACTCGATCCGAATGCGGCCGCCGCCCGTCGAAGCAGCGCGGACGACTGTCTTGCGCCCGTCTTGGCACCACAGCTCGATGACCGCCGTGTTTGGATGGGCCCCCGGCAGCTCAATAGCATGAAAAGCATAGTCGAGGCCGGCTTCCCGGGCCAGCTGCTCGCTCAGGCGGATCCGCGTGTCGTCCGGCTTGAACCCCAAAAGGCCGCCCAGGATCGCCTTGTCTGTCCCATGGCCCCGGCCGGTGCCGGCAAACGAGCCGGCCAGCCCGATGCGCGCTTTTTCCGGCAGCGCAGCCGCCAGTTCGCGTGCGATCAGGCCGATACGCACAGCTCCGGCGGTGTGGGAGCTGGACGGCCCGACCATCACCGGGCCGATGATGTCGAAGCTGTTCACGGGTTGTCCGGCTGCCAGCGCAGGACGGCCTGGCG
>JAAZFW010000040.1 GCA_012511525.1 Clostridiaceae bacterium | reverse complement strand
CGGTGGCTGGGCTGTGAGCGCGTCCTTTTCGGCAGCGATATGCCCGGGGCCAGTTTCCTGATTTCCTATGGCCAGGTTGAGGACGCCGCCTTGCCCGAAGCCGACAAAGCCCGGATTTACCGCGACAACGCCAGACGGATCATCCCGGGCGTGTAGGAGGGAAGCGCGTGGACCAGTCGGATCGCATCGATGTCAACTGCTTTTGGGGCCACTGGCCGTTCCGGCATATTCCCCGGGCTCGTTTTGCCGACCTGGTCCATGACCACGCGGCCTGCGGCATCCGCCAGGGCTACATCGCCTCGCTGAACAGCATCTTTTATGTTGACCCCCTGGAAGGCGAAGCGGAACTATATGAACAGGTTAAAGGCAGCGCTTACCGGCAGGTCCAGACGGTCAACCCGCTGCACCAGGCCTGCCAGGATATCCAGTTCGGAATCGAGCATTACCAGATCGACGGTGTCCGCATCTATCCCGGCTACCATGGCTATCGTCTTCTGGATCCAAAGGTTCGTGTCCTGCTCGATTTCATGGGGGAAAGGAGCCTGCCGCTCTTTTTGCCCCTGCGCATGGAAGATGAACGCCTCGATCACCTGGTCCAGCCCAGGCCCGTCGATTTGGCTGAACTGGAAGGTTTCCTTTCGGTCAACCCAACGCGGACCATCGTTCTGCTCAATGTCCGCCTCGCGGAAATCGAGCGGCTTAAGCCGCTGATCCGGACCGGTCGGCGGATCTATGTTGATACATCCGGCCTCAAAGATCAGCTGTTCAGTGTCGAAAAAGCGGTAGATGCCATCGGGGCCGGGCACATCCTGTACGGCTCCCTGTCGCCCCTCTATTGTTTGAGGAGTACGGTCCTGTCTGTTGCGTTGTCAGCGCTCAGCCCGGAACAGAAACAGGCCATCTGGTCCGGCAACGCCGCGGTCATGGCTACGCCCGAACAATAAAAAAACGCACGGAAGATCAATTGTTCGGGGAGCAATCCGTCCGTTGAACGGCAAACATTCAAGATTTTTGTATTCCTATTGGACAACCTGTCTGTCAACCTTGTCCCCATTTTTGTTATCCGTTCAGGCGCTGTTCTCTTGTCCAGGCATGAGCCACCGCGGGTTTTACGGCAGCGTTCGGTTAGCTTATCCGGCCGCTTTCTGTCTTGCCTATGGCGCATGACGATGCATCATGCCGACCTTTCAGATTGTGATTTCCCGGACGTTTTGCACTGATTATGAAAATGATAACGTGATTTAGGGGATGGCTTTGTGTCATCAAAGAAAAATATATGCGGCTAACCCGTTATAAATGCATAATATAACGAGTAAATATTCATAACAATATGAAAAATGACAAAATATTAACGAATGGTGAATACCTTTGCATAATCTATACAGCAAACCGCAACATGTGTTAAGATAATCACGTGGCTTTGCCGCTGGCATATGATTATTTTGCGCATATGCTCGATAAAAGCGATAAGGCGGCAGGACAAACCGGCGGCATGAGCGGAACAGGTGCTGGATCCGTATGCCCCTGCAATCCTGTTGGTTCCGACAACACACGTACCCGTCAAGGAGAAAGAGGATGAGCATCAAGATACTGGTCGCCGATGATTCCGCCTCAGACCGACTGCTGATCACGAGCTTGCTGTCGCACCACAGCGTCCTGACGGCCTGCGATGGCCTGGACGTTCTGCGAAAACTGGATGAGCATGACGACATCGACTTGCTCGTCCTCGATTTGCATATGCCGCATATGGACGGCTTTTCTGTCCTTAAGCAGCTCAAGGCATCTGAACGGACCAGGCACCTGCGCACGGTGATCCTGACCAGCCATGACGAACCGGACCATGAGATCCAGGGGCTGAAGATGGGTGCGGTGGACTTCATCCGCAAGCCGATCCAGATGGATGCGATCCGGGCCCGCATCGACGTGCACGCCGAATTGATCCAGGTGCAGCGCGCGGTCGAGCAGCGTTTGCAGGACCAGGCCCTGACCTTTGACACCATATTCAAGCAGGCCCCGATCGGCATCGCGATCGCCTATGGCGCAGATCCGGACGAGATCGACGACAACCCTGTCATGATCAACCCGGCGCTGGAAAGGATCACGGGCAGAAGCGCGTACGAGCTGGTACGAAAGGGCTGGGCCGCGATCACCTACCCGGACGATCTGGACTCGGACTTGTCCTTGTACAACAAGCTGCTATCTGGTGAGATCGAGGGGTATTCATTGGACAAGCGCCTGAGCCGCCCGGATGGCTCGATCGTCTGGGTCTATCTTGTCGTGGCCCCGTTGACGCTGTCGCACCGCCAGCGCTTCAACCACATCTGCCTGATCCAGGACATCACGCGGCGCAAAGCCGTCGAGCAAGCCCTGTCGGAAAGCGTGCGCAGTAAATCGGTCCTGCTGTCCCATCTGCCCGGCATGGCCTACCGCTGCCAGTACGACCGGGACTGGACAATGGAATACGTCTCGGAAGGCTGTCTGGAACTGACCGGCTATCCGACGTCCAGCCTGATCGGCAACCGGGACTTGTCCTTCAACGACCTGATCGCCCCCGAGTACCGCGAAATCCTCTGGGAGAAGTGGAAACAGGTTCTGGCCGAACGAAAACCGTTCAAGGATGAGTATGAGATCGTCACCCGGGCGGGGGTTCGAAAATGGGTCATCGAAATGGGCCAGGGCCTGTTCGATTCCCGGGGCCGGATCGAAGCCCTGGAAGGGATCATTTTGGATATCTCGGACCGCAAGGAGATGGAGCACGCGCTCAAGTACAGCAACGAGCACGATGCCTGGACCGGGCTGTACAACCGCCGCTACCTGGAGATGCTGCTTGGCCGCGACGAGCGGAACCCTGAACCTCTCAAGCGAGCCCTGGTCGGCATCAACCTGGGATCGCTGCAGGCGCTGAACCGGGTCTACGGGTTCCATTACACCTGGGACCTGATTAAGCGCGCCTCGGACACCCTGGCTGGCTTTTGCTCCGAAGGGCGGCAGTTGTTCAGCATGTACGAGCATCACTTTGCCTTCTATCTGAAAGGCTACGGGGACCGCAAGGATCTAAACGGCTTCTGCTTCGCTGTCGCCACGGCCTTGCGCCAGCTCTTGACCGTCGAACGGATCGACATCGGCATCGGGGTGATCGAGATCGACGAGCAAAACAGCTTGTCGGCCGAGCAGTTCTTCAAGAGCCTTTTGATCGCATCGGAAAAGGCGCTTGAATTCTATGACGACGACAAGGTCTGCTTTTTTGACCGGGACATGGAAAAGGGTATCCTTCGCGAAGAGGAGATCAAGCGCGAACTGGCCCTGGCCGCGGACGGCAAGGCGGACGAGCGCCTGGTCTTGCAGTATCAGCCGATTTTGGACTTATCGACCGACCGGGTTTGCGGTTTTGAAGCGCTGGCCCGCTTCGACAGCCGCGGCTTTGGCCGCATCTCGCCGCTGGAGTTCATCCCGATCGCCGAGGAGACCAAGCTGATCGTCCCGTTGGGCTACCAGATCATCCGCAAGGCCCTGCAGTTTTTGCAAACGCTGCAGTCGAACGGTTACAGCAACTTGCACATTTCGATCAACATCTCGGCGATCCAGTTGCTGCGCGGCGATTTCCTGCCCGCGCTCGAACGTATCGTCCGGGATACCGGCGTCTCGCCCGAGTGCATCAACCTCGAGATCACCGAGTCGATCCTGGCGGTCAACTACCAGGAGATCAACACCATTCTCGGCGACCTGCAAGCCCTGGGGATGCAGATCGCGATCGACGATTTCGGTACCGGCTATTCCTCGCTGGCCCGCGAGCGGGAGCTGAACGTCACTTGCCTTAAGATCGACAAGAGCTTCATCGACAAGCTGATGCATCTGGACCCGGAGCAGGCCATCACCGGCGATATCATCTCGATGGCGCACAAGCTGGGCCATTGCGTCGTGGCGGAAGGGGTCGAGCACGAAAGTCAGCGCCAGTACCTTAAAGCACACGGCTGTGATAAAATCCAGGGGTACCTGGTCAGCCGCCCGCTTGACCCGGACGCTGCCCTGGAGCTGCTTAGCGCTAAAGCGAGGATGGGATAACAGGTGACATCAGACAAAAGGGCTCTCCCGATCCGGACCATCATCAGCCTGGTCTTTCTTGCTGTGATGCTGGTTTCGATCTGCAGCATCGGCGCTTTGATCTTCACCAGCTGGTACAAGTCAGCGGATGAGACGACGCGCACGTTTGCCCGGCACATCAGCGACGACCTGTACGACCAAATCCAGGATTTTGTCCATGTGCCGATGCACATCAACGAGGTCAACCACCAGGTCATCAGCAGCGCGCTGCTCGAGATGAGGCAAGACGAGCCGCGCAACACGTTTTTCATCAGCGTCATGCAGGCGCACGAAGACGATGTCTATAGCTTCAGCTACGGCTCAGCAGACGGGACATATTACGGCGCGCGGCGCAACGAGGCCGGGGCACTGGAGATCATGCAAAACGACGCGCGGACAGGCGGCCATTCCTGGTACTATGCGGTCAATCCCGACCTGACCGCAGGCGACCTTGTCGCCGATGCCGGCGCGTTCGACCCGCGAACCCGCGCCTGGTACCAGGCTGCCGCAACGAGCGGCCAGCCAACTTTTTCGCCGGTCTACAAGCATTTCGTGATCGACGATCTGGCCATCTCGGCCGGCTGGCCGATTTACGCGCCGGACGGCAGCCTGCAGGGAGTCATGGGCGCGCATATGCTGCTAAGCGGCATCGGCAGCCGGTTATTTGAAGCGGTCCAGGCCTACGACGGTTATGCCCTGATCGTTGAAAAAGAGACAGGCGCCCTGGTCGCCAACTCGATGGACCGGGCGAATTTCGCCAGTCTGCCGGACGGCACGCTGGAACGCGCCTTGATCGGCGATTTCGAAAGTCAGGCGGTCCACCAGGCTTACCAGGAATATTTAAAGGACCAGCAAGCCTTTTTCCTGTACCGAGGCGGCGCGTCCGACCTCTACGTCGCGGTCCAGGAAATCCGGATGCCGGGTATCGAGTGGG
>JAAZFW010000369.1 GCA_012511525.1 Clostridiaceae bacterium | reverse complement strand
GACAACGCGCTCGAATCCGACACCATGCTCGACTGGACGGTCGCCTGCAACCTGAGCACGGTCTGCGCCGCCGTTCCGGTTCCGGCATCCGTCCTGGTCCCGCGCGGCTTTGGTTCGTTGCTGGTCGCCGGCCGCCATCTGGGCATCGACCACGATGTGGCAAGCCTCGTGCGCATGAAGCGCGACATGCATCGCTGCGGCGAGAGTGCCGGCATCCTGGCCGCCCTGGCGATCCAGCACGGCTGCCAGCCGCTCGATGTGCCGTACGCCGAGATTCGTTCGCTTCTCCTGGCGACCGGCTGTCTCAACCCGGCCCACGATGGCGGGCTGCGCTTCGACGACAGGGAACGGCGGGAAACGGTTATCTTGATCACCGACCTGGACGCGCTGCGGGAGGCCTTGGCCAGCGACAAGCCGGGCATCGCCCTGTTTAGCTGCCGCCAGAATCGAAGCGAGATCATTCGAGCCGTCCTGCATCAATGGCTGGCGGTCCCGGATCCGCTCCTGTCCGGCAACAGCGCCCTGGCCCTGGGCCTTCAGGGCGACCCGGCCTGTCTGCCGGTCTTGCGCCGGATCATCCGCGAGCGGGACAGCTTCTATTACAAGGACTGCCGCCGGACCAACCAGCTGCGCAGTGCGATCGCGATCTATCTTGCCGGCAAACTGGGGGACATAGCGGTGCTTCCCCTGCTCAAGACGATCCTGTGTGACCAGGCAGAATACGAACGGCCCCTGTACCACGAGATTCGCGAAACCAGTTACAAATTCAACCCGACCCAAAACTTCAACCTGGTTTATTTTCAGATCGTCTCCCACGCGGCCATGGCGGTTCGGCGCATCGGCGAACGGCAGCCGGAATTAAGGGAACGGAGCCGCCAAATCCTTCGCGAGGCGTTCGCGTCCGACCGGCATATCCGGCTGACGACCACCATGCCGCCGGGAACGTATGAATACGCCCAGATGGACAACATCCGCCAGGCAGTGCTGGCGGATCTCCCCTAGCGGATCGTCTCCCCGATCAGCGAGGTGAGGCTGCGGATAAAGTGCGCCGCCATGACCGGCTGGCCGTCGTCGTTGGGGTGGAGCTGATCCGGCAAGAAGGTCCGTTCGTCCGGTCCGAACAGGTCGAGGCCGTCTATATAGTGGATGTTGCGGTCGCCGTACTGGCGGCAGGCGTCGACGACATCGGCCAAGATGACGCGCATCTCTTCCAACGTCAGACTCAAATCGGTCATCCGCTTCGCTTCACGCGGCGGGCTGTAAATCGGGGAAATCACCACCAATGGGATATCTGGGTGCTTTTCGCGGATCAGCTGAACCAGCCCGATCGCACAAGGGCCGAACGTCCGGTTGGATAGCCGGCCCACATGGGTGTTGATCCCCAGCTTGAGTGTAACCAGGTCTGCCGGCAGGTCGCGGATCAGGCGGCCAATCATCGGCTCCAGGACACACTGGCCGGAAAAGCCCAGGTTGGTCAGGTGCCAACCAAGCTGGCGGGCCGCAAGGCCGGGCCAGATCCGGGAGGGTGTGGCGGCCGCCCCGGCGTGGCTGATCGAGCTGCCGTAATGAACCCAGCGCGGCCGGGTGTCAGCCGCCGGACTTACCCGTGCGCCTGGATTGGCCAGGAGCGCGCGCAGGCCGAACGGCATGCGCGGGTCGAGCCAGATTTCGACCAGCCGCGTACCGCTTCCCGGCAGGGTGATCACCGTCAAATAGTCCCCCGGTTCGGTCTGGTCAGCAGATAGCGTGATCGTTTCGCTGAAAGATTTGTCCACGAAGACATCCAGCTTCTGTCCAGGGCGAACCCCGACAAGATCCAATCCAATGTGTGACGCGTCTGTCTGAAACGTCAAACGAACGCCTGAGGCGGCGGCGGCGACGGGCGAATCACCTTCGGTCAGAAACGGGTATAAACGTCTGCGCTCGATCGGGACGCGCCAGGGATAGACGGCGCCATCGAGGCGCTCTAGCGAGACGGCGCCCTCAAAGGTGCACCGGTCCAATCCATTTTCGATCAGTTGCAGGTTATCCATCGCGTGTCCTCGCCTTCTTTCATGTGATAAAAAAAGCCACAGGCAAATGCCTGTGGCCATTATAGCAGAAGCGGGAACGGACGGTATCAGGCAGCTGGTTCTTCCAGGATGCCGACAAACAGCGGCATACCGTTCTGAACATCGTAGATGCCGTAAACAAACGGGCGGTTGAAGTCGATGCGCCGCGGCGGATCCGGTATCGCCGTCTTGCCCATCTCAACCGCGGTAACAGCGGCGGCCTCCGTGCCCTTCTCATCGACCCGGATGTAGGTCTTATGCTTGACGTCGTTGATGAACAGGTCCTTGGCGCGGTCCGCGTTCATCAGGGAAAAATCGGCCTGCCCGTTGAAGGCGATCCCCATGCCCATGCTGATCAGTTCTTCGCGCAGGGAGTTGTCGTAACGCACTTCGAACTTGGGCAGATAGAGGTCGATCTGCTCCGTCTCGCCTGCGGCCAGCAAGACGGCCAGGCGGCCAAACAGCACGGTGTCGCTCTGCGTGTCCAGCCAGTCGCGCGGGCTGGTTCCCTCCGGGGGCAACAGGGCGAAAAAGGCAAACTGGCCGTCGTCGTAGGGCAGGGCAATGCCCTGGGCGGCGTCGAGCTCAAAGGCGGTGATCCGGTCCGTGCGGTGCATGAACTTGGCTTTCACGCTGCCGTCCGGAGCCTTGAAGTCCATCTCCTGGGTCTGTTCTGTCAAAAAGGGCGTCTGCCAGTCCGAGACGAAATAGATCGTGTTGATCAGGTACATGACCACAAAGGCCGGGATCTCCTCGATGATCGTCTCGATCTTGCCGTGGGTGGCCTCATCGACCCAGCCGTTGATGATGTCGACCGCTTCAGGGGCCCTGAAATCCAGCTTGCTGGCCCCGGCCTTGTAATAGTCGGCGTTGGTCTGCAAAAACGCCGGATCCGGCACAAAGCCCTGGTCAAACCAAATCGAATTGGCGACTTCCAGCGAGGTCTTCTTACCGGTCTGGGTCAGCTTGGCGATCCAGGCCTGGCTGGCCTGGTTAACCGCTTCAACCGGGATGTCTTTTTCCGCCAATACCTGCAGCATCGCGTCACGTGTCTCGTTGTCCGCACCGTTCAGGGTCATCGCCAGGGCCAGGAAGACGGAGGCCGGCGAGATCAGGATATTGCCTTCGTTGCGAACGGATTCCCGCAGCAGGGTCATTGAAAAGCGGTTGACCGCATTGACGGCCTGGCTGTCGGGCGGACTGTTGACCGTCTGCCAGGCGGACGATTGGACGTTGGCCATCAGGTCGACGGCCTGCTTGCTGACAGGCGGTGTCGTCTCTGTCGGTTCGGTTGTCGTCGGCGCCGGGGTGCAGCCGGCCAGTAAAATCAGGGCCATAAATCCGGCCAAAGCCATATGCCATGCCTTTTTCATCTCGATCACCTTCTTGCATGTAAGTCCGGGATCTATTCATAGATTAGACGCTGGCGAGGCGTGTTTGTTCCGAAAAAAGGCCCGGATCCAAAGGGAATCCAGGCCTTTGACGGAGCAATCGGCAACGCTGTTAAATTTCGGGGATGGTGATCTCGATTTCGCGGCCCAGTGCAGATGACTTGGCGATACCGTCGATGATCGCCTGGTTGTACAGGATCTGGGCGGACGGGACCGGCGCCGGGGTGCCGTTCTTAACCGCATCCAGGAACGTGCGGATCTTGAGGTCGAACAGCGACACGCCCTTGGTGTCGATAATCGGGACCACGGTCTCGGTCTGTTCGCCGCAGACTTCGTGGTAGATCTTCATCGCACCGCCGACCGTGCCGTTCCAGCAGTCGGTCGAGGGGATACGCAAGCCGCCCTTGGTGCCGAAGATCAGGGTGTCGCCGGGGGTGTCCATATGCATGGCCCAGGCAATGCGGAAGTCGAGGACAATGCCGCCCTCGAGGCGGACAAAGGCGGCGGCAAAGTCGTCAACACCGAATTTCTTGGCGTATTCCGGATGGCCGGTTTTGACGTAGTTGCTGTAGTTCGGATCCGTTCCGAAGAACGCGGACTTGTAACCGGAGACGGTCAGCGGCTTGGGGTAGCCAATTGCGTTCAAGACCATGTCCAGCGAATAGCAGCCGATGTCGCCCAGGGCGCCGATGCCGGCGGTGTTTTCCTCGATGAAGGTGGTTCCGAAAGGCGTCGGGATGCCGCGCCGGCGACCGCCGCCCGTCTGGATGTAGTAGATCTTGCCGAGGGTGCCGGATTCGACGATCTTCTTGATCATCTTCATGTTCTCGTCGAAGCGGGGCTGGAAACCGATCGAGAGCACCTTGCCGCTCTTCTTCTCGGCCCGCATCACCTCGATCGCCTCTTCGGTGGTGACCGTGAACGGTTTTTCGAGCAGCACGTTGACACCCTTGTTCAGCGCGTAGATCGCCGGAGCCGCATGCTGGCGGTTGTAGGTGCAGACGCTGACCGCGTCCAGCTTGAGCGACGCGTCGTCGAGCATTTCCTTGTGCGAGGGGTAATCGGTCTTGACCCCTTCGACGCCGTGCTTCTTGAAGAAGGCCGCGGCTTTGCCGGGGATCAGGTCGGCCGCCGCCACGATCTCCACGTCCGGCTGGTTGAGGTAGGCCTGGATATGGGCGCCGGCGATCCAGCCCGTCCCGATAAAGCCGACACGCAGCTTCCGGCTGGTATCGATCGTCTTGACTTCCTGGTTCTCCTCGAACGCATTCAGTATCGACTTCTCAT
>JAAZFW010000368.1 GCA_012511525.1 Clostridiaceae bacterium | reverse complement strand
TGCTGGCGGATCTCAATCGAGACACTGGCCTTACCATCCTGATGGTCACTCATGATGTCGCCCGTGTTGAACCATACCTCAACCATGTCTTTTGCCTGGAAAGCGGCTCGATGATCGAACTGGCCCGCGCCCAGCTGCTCGAAGAACTGGGTCACCGGCACAAGCATCCGGTCAATCCGGATTGTGCCTGCTGCGAACCGGCGGAGGTGTCCTGATGGTCCTGTCAGTCTTTGCCTACGGCTTCATGCAGCGGGCGTTTTTGGTCGGCATCCTGCTGGCCCTGATCATCCCCTGCATCGGCATCGTCATGATCCTGAAGCGCCTGTCGATGATCGGCGACGCCCTGGCCCACACCTCCCTGGCGGGTGTCGCCACCGGCCTGATCTTCAATTTCAACCCGATCCTGGGCGCCATGGCCGCGACCGTGACGGCGGCTCTGGGCATCGAGGCCATCCGTAAGAAAATCCCGCGTTACGCCGAGCTGGCGATCGCCGTTATCATGTCGACGGGGATCGGCCTGGCGGCCGTCCTGTCCGGATTTGTCTCCAACGCGGCCAGCTTCAACAGCTTCCTGTTCGGCAGCATCGTGGCGGTCAACGACTTTGAGCTGCTGCTGGTCGTCCTGGTCAGCGCAGCTGTGCTTCTGACTTTTATCCTGCTCTACAAGGAGCTCTTCCTGATCGCCTACGACGAAGAGGCGGCCCGCCTGGCGGGCGTTCCGGTCAAGACGATCAATTTCATCTTCACCTTGATGACCGCGGTGACCGTATCGGTTGCCGCCCGCACCGTCGGCGCCCTGATCGTCTCCTCGATGCTGGTGATCCCGGTGGCCTGCGGCCTGCAGCTGGGCCGCAGCTATCGCCAGACGGTGCTGCTTTCGATCGGCTTCGCACTCGTTTTCACGATTGCCGGCCTGTTGATCGCCTATTACGCCGGCCTCAAGCCGGGCGGCACGATCGTTTTGACCGGCGTGATCACCTTGCTGCTCCTGTTTGCCGGCCGTCACCTGGCAACGCGGCTGCGGCGGGCAAAAAAGCCGCATACCGCATAGCGAAGCAGTCCTCACTTGTTCCGTCCGGACCGCTATGCTATAAAAGAGTGAGACCGGCGGGGCTATCCTGGCCACAACCATGCCGCCGGCGAAGTGAGGTACAGCTATGATCCGTAAAGCCGACCAGATGGAACGCGAATTCCGCCAGAATATGCGCGGCGGTGAAGGAACGGTCCAGATCATCCACCTTTTCAAGGAAGGGGAGTACAAGGGGAACGCCCGCCTGTACGCCCGCATCGTGCTCGAACCTGGCGCCTCGATCGGGATGCACGAGCATGCCGGTGAGGAAGAGATCTACACGGTCATCCGCGGCCAGGCCATCCTGACGGACAGCACGCTCAGCCAGGAGCAGCTGATGAGCCCAGGCGACGCGTCGCTGACCTTGAGCGGCCAGTCGCACGCGATCCGAAACGCGGGTTCTGAGCCGCTAGAAATCATGGCGCTGGTTTTGCGCAACACCTGACGGCCCCGGTTATGTGCGGCCGCTACTACATCGAGCAGGAAGAAGACCTCGCCGAGATGCGCCAGATCCTGACGGAGGTCAACCGCCGCTACCAGGGGACAGAAGCGCTGTCTGCCCTGCGCACCGGTGAGGTTGCCCCGAGCCATGTCGTGCCCGCCTTGCGCCTGTCCGGCGACAAGGTGGTTGCGGACCTGGTTCAGTGGGGTTTTTTGCGTTTCCAGGGCAGCGGGCTGGTGATCAACGCCCGCGCGGAGACCGCCGCGGAAAAACCGATGTTTCGCGGTGCCTTGCGCCAGGGGCGCATCCTGGTTCCGGCCAACGCCTTTTTCGAGTGGCATCACGATGCCGCCGGCCGGACCGGAAAGAAAATGAAACTGAAATTGGACGGTGAGCCGACTTTCTATATGGCCGGACTGGCCCGTTTCTTTCGCTAACCGGGTCAGCCCGACTGGCAGTTGGACCGTTTCGTCATCCTGACCACAGCAGCCAACGAATCGGTTCGGCCGGTCCACGACCGGATGCCCGTGATCGTGCCCCGGGATCAGCTGCGCGCCTATCTTCAGGATGAAGCCGCCGCCCGGATTTTGCTGGCCAGCCCGGTCCTTCACCAACTGCAGCTGACCGAAGCGGTATAAGCGGAGGAACCTGATCCGGCGACACGGCGTCTAAAGCCAGTGATGACCGCAGTATCAACCCATGAGTT
>JAAZFW010000367.1 GCA_012511525.1 Clostridiaceae bacterium | reverse complement strand
GGCCGCATGAGCGACGCGCTCGACGCGGTCAGGCTGCTTTTGACGGAAAGCCAGACCGAAGCAGGCGAAATCGCCGTCAACCTGATCGACCTCAACAAGCAGCGCCAGGAAATCGAGAACGCCATCACGCGCGAAGCGATGGCTGAGCTGGATAGCCAGGCGGACCTGGACGAGCACCGTATCCTGGTGGTCGCCCGTTCTGACTGGCATCCCGGCGTTATCGGCATCGTCGCTTCGCGCCTGGCGGAGCAATACGCCCGTCCGGTTATCGTGCTGGCCGGAGACGGCGCCCTGTTTCGCGGGTCGTGCCGTTCCTGGGGCGACATCGACATCCTGGCGGCGCTGCACGCATCTTCCGGCACGCTGGAGCGCTATGGCGGGCATCGCAAGGCGGCCGGACTGACCCTGGCAGCCGATCAGCTGGCGCATTTTCGCAGCGTGATCCGTGCCTATGCCCGCGACAGCATCCAGCCCGACATGCTGCAGACCGGCCTGAAGGCCGACCTTAAGGTCAGTGCCGGCGACCTGACTCTGGACCAGGCCGTCCAGCTGCGCCGCCTGGAGCCGTTCGGCGAAGCCAATCCAGTCCCGCTGTTCATCTGCGAGAACTTGCAGATTGCTGAGACCCGGCTGGTGGGCAATGGCGGCCGTCATCTCAAAATAAGGCTCGCCGACCATCCGAACGGCGCCCAGCTGGACGGGATTGCCTTCGGCGCCGGAGATGCCGGCGATTGGACCGGTCCCGGCGACCGGGTCGACGTCTGCTTTTCCCTCGAGGTCAATACCTGGCAGGGCCGGCGCCAGGTTCAGCTGAACATCCGCGACCTCTGGCCAGCCGACAGCGGAAATGCCTTTGACGACCGCCCCTGGGAAGCAGAAACGCTCTATCGTAGCGAGGGCGCGCTCAAGCCCCTGCTGCAGCGTTTTTCGCTGCCCTGGCAGGCTGTGCTGCCCGACAAGCAGGAGTACAAGGCTGTCTACCAGTATTTGCGCACCCATTGCGGCGAACAGCCTTCTATCGTGGACCTGACGCTGCTATCACGCAAGATCGGGCGCAGCTACCAGATCAACCTGCATCCGTTCCGGCTGGCCCGGATCCTGTCTGTTTTCGCAGAATCCGGTCTCATCAAGCACCAGGACCTGGGGCAGAGCCGCATTCGCCTGGCGCTGGTGCCTGTGACCGGTAAAGTTAGCCTGGAAGACTCGCCGACCTATCGCCGCCTGGCGGCAGAACGTGAAGGGGGCGTTGTTAGATGAGCCAGTCGCCTGCCGTCATGCGGGAGAACATGCTCGACCAGATTCTGAAACGTTTCCATGAGTACACCGGCGGCCAGGGCGGCGACAAGATCACGCGGGCCTATGCCTATGCGATCGACGCGCACGGCGCCCAGCAGCGGGCGACCGGGGAACCGTATATCATCCACCCTCTGGCTGTGGCGGCGATTCTGACCGACCTTGAGGTGGACGAGGATACGCTGGTTGCCGCGCTGCTCCATGACACGGTCGAAGACACCGGCAAGACCGTCGACGAAATTCGTCAGGCCTTCGGGGACGACGTGGCTGAACTGGTCGACGGCGTCACCAAGCTGAGCCGGATCCCCTATTCTTCGAAAGAGGAGATCCAGGCGGAGAATTTCCGCAAAATGTTCCTGGCCATGGCCAGGGATATCCGCGTGGTTCTGATCAAGCTGGCTGACCGGCTGCACAACATGCGCACAATGCGGCATATGGCGCCGGAAAAGCAGTCGGATAAAGCCCGTGAGACGCTGGACATCTATGCCCCTCTGGCGCACCGGCTCGGCATCTACAAGATCAAGTGGGAGCTGGAGGACCTGTGCCTGCGCTACATCGACCGCGACGCCTACTACGAACTGGTCGGCGCCATCGCCCAGAAGCGGTCGGAGCGCGAGAAGTATCTCGAGGAAATCGTGGTCCAGATGCAGATCAAGATTCGCGAGATGGGCATCACGGCAGAAATCGAAGGCCGGCCCAAGCATTTTTACAGCATCTACCGCAAGATGAAGGAACAGGAAAAGAGCCTGGACCAGATTTACGATTTGTTCGCGACCCGGGTGATTGTGGCGACTGTTTCCGACTGCTACGCGGTCCTCGGACTGGTTCACGAGCTGTACAAGCCGATGCCGGGCCGTTTCAAGGACTACATCGCGATGCCCAAGCCCAACATGTACCAGTCGTTGCACACGACTGTGATCGGTCCGCGCGGCATCCCGTTTGAGGTCCAGATCCGTACTGAGGCGATGCACCGGACCGCCGAATACGGCATCGCCGCGCACTGGCGCTACAAGGAAGGCCTGCCGCAGGGCAAGCGCGGCGAGCCGTACGACAGCAAGCTGACCTGGCTGCGCCAGCTGCTGGACTGGCAGAAGGATATGCGCGACGCCGGCGAGTTCATGGAATCGCTTAAAAGCGGCCTGGTCGCCGACGAGGTCTTTGTCTTCACACCCAAGGGTGATGTGCGCTCTTTGCCGGCCGGATCTGTGCCGGTCGATTTCGCTTACAGCATCCACAGCGGCATCGGCAACCGGATGTACGGCGCCAAGGTCAATGGCCGCATGGTCCCGCTGACCTATGAGCTTAAGAACGGCGACATCGTGGAGATCCTGACGTCTGAGAAAGTGCATGGGCCGAGCCGCGACTGGCTGAAGATTGTCAAGAGCGCTTCGGCACGCACCAAGATCAGCCAATGGTTCAAAAAGGAGATGCGCGAAGAAAACATCGACCGCGGCCGCGAGATCGTCGAACGGGAAATCAAGAAGACCGGCTTCGGCGTCGCGCAGCTGCTCAAGTCCGAACATGTTGAGCCAATCTTGCGCCGCTACACCTTGAATACACTCGAAGATATGTACGCGGCCATCGGGTACGGCGGGCTGTCAGCCGGGCGGATCATCCCACGGCTGCGCGACGAGTACATCAAGGGCCTGCCCGAGGATGAACGCACCCGCTTAGGGTATCGCGTAACATCGGCCGGTCAGGTCGTCTACAGTCCCGCGTCCACGCAACTGGCCGATGAGACGGTTATCGCCGACCAGCGCAAGGCCAAGGGCAAGGCGCGCGAGGTGTCAGACCACGGGATTATCGTCAAAGGCATCGAAAACTGCCTGGTGCGCCTGTCCCGCTGCTGCAGCCCGGTGCCGGGCGTCCCGATTTTCGGC
>JAAZFW010000366.1 GCA_012511525.1 Clostridiaceae bacterium | reverse complement strand
TGCGCTTTCTTGACGATCAGCCCGACCAGGTCCTGCGGTGTTGTGACCATGACAAGGCCATCGAGCGGAATCGATTGAAAGACGGTCAGCGGCACGTCGCCTGTGCCGGGCGGCATGTCGATCAGCAGGACATCGAGGTTGTCCCAGACAACATCCTTCCAGAACTGGCGGACAACGCCGGCCAGGACCGGGCCGCGCCAGATCACCGGGGCCGACGGGTTCTCAAGCAGCAAGTTGATCGAGACCGCCTGGATACCGAGTCGGGTGCGGGCAGGGTCGATGCCGTCAGCGCTTCCAGACAGGCGGCCGGCAAGGCCAAACGCCTTCGGAACGGACGGGCCCGTGATGTCGGCGTCCAGGATGCCGACCCGAAGGCCCAGGCGGGCCAGACCGACAGCAGTCAGCGCGGTGACCAATGATTTACCGACACCGCCCTTGCCGGAACAGACGCCGACGACGCAGCGGACTGCGGCACGCGGGTGCAAGGCATCGCGATCAGGGGCCTGCCGCTCCTCGGGGCAGACGTCCTGACCCGCAGACGGGCAGGTGCTTTTGCTGCTGCATGTATCACAAGATGACAAAACAATCACAGCCTTTCCGGCGCCGACAGGCGATCACGATCGGACTTCGGGCCTGCCGGCAGCACATGGGAAATTCTAACACAAACCGTGCAGACAGGCCAAGCGTCACGCCGCCGACTTAACGCACTTGATCACCCAATAGCCGGCTGAGCGGCTGACGATCGAGACCTCCCCGAACAGCTCCTGGAGCCGTTTCAGGGCGGACGGGGCACCCTGCTGCTTGCGGATCACGACGAACAGGCTGCCTGCCGGATTGAGCCGCTCCGAGGCTTCCTGGAAAAAGCGGTGGACCGTTTCCTTGCCGGCCCGGATCGGCGGATTCGTCACGATCAGGTCAAACGTGCCCTCGACCTGGCGCATCCCGTCGGACTCGACCACGTCGACAAAGCGCGTCTGATTGATGTCGGCGTTTCGCCGGGTCAGGGCGACGGCCCGCTTGTTGATGTCGCACATAACGACGGCTAAAGCGGGGTGAAGCCTCTTTAGGATAATGCCAAGCGCGCCGTACCCGCAGCCCAGATCGAGCAGCCGGCCGGTTTTGGGCTGATCATCCCGTTCGACAGCCTCGAGCAGGCATGCGCTGCCATAGTCCAGGCGCTGCCGCGAAAAGACCGATTGGTCCGTGACGAAAGTGAAGTCAATGCCCATCTGACGGAACTGGATCGTTTTTTCCTGGTGGCCGGTCGGCGGCTCAGCAGTAAAATAATGGCTCATGGCTATTTTTCTCCAATCACGAAGCGGGTTCGCAGCAGGGCCAGCAGCAATGGCAGCCCGACCGCATAGACGACAAGCGCCTGGGACAGCAGGATCGACAGCATCGTCGCGAGCACGACCGGCACGCTGACAACCAGGTCCGGGATCAAAAAGGGCAGGTAAATGCCCACCACCAAAGCGTTCAGCAGGACAGACGGGCTCAGGCAGACCAGCAGGCGAAGCCACGCCCGGCGCGACCGGCGCGACCGGTTTGGTGAGAGGATCATCTCCGGCCAGCGCCGGCGCAGCTGCCAGGTTATGGCGGCCGCGGCCAGCGTGGTCAGGCTGCCGCCCAGGATATCGACCGGCCCCAGGTTCTGCGGGTTGAACAAGTTGGCCAAAAGGCAGCCCAGGAAAAGGCCAGGCACGGCCGTGGGGGTCAGGGCTGCCAGGACGGTCAGGGCCTCGGCGAGACGAAACTGAACCGGTCCGAAAGCGAATTGAGCCAGGGGCAGCGTCAAGACGACATACGCTGCGGCGATGGCGGCGGCCTGCGTCAGGTAAAGGACGGGTCTTGTCTGTTTCGCGTCTGGCATCTGGGACATACTCCTTTTTGAATTCATTTTTGAATTCATTATAATGGGGCGCCGGATCACTTAACAGCGCAACGCGCAAAAAAGCCACCCTCACGGGTGGCTTCTTCGCATCAGTACACAAGGTACCAGCTGGCTCCTCAAGTAGGACTCGAACCTACGACCCTGCGGTTAACAGCCGCATGCTCTACCAGCTGAGCTATTGAGGAATAAAATCCGGCGAAGACCTATTTTTCCGGGCCGTTACCAGCCAAGTATC
>JAAZFW010000365.1 GCA_012511525.1 Clostridiaceae bacterium | reverse complement strand
CCAGATCCGTATGTCAGCGCATAAACGGCCTTTTTGCCATCCAGATCCAAACCAAGCCGGAAGGTGCCTTCGGGCAGTGGCTGCAGATCTGCCTTGACTTGGAGAAGCGCGGGGAGAAGGCGCTCGATATCGTTGATCCGGAGGCTGTAGGCGGGCAGGATCTGTTCATGCTCGGCGATTTGACCCAGGTCGGCGATCGCCGTCGTCGCCCAGGGCGGAACGGAGAATTCGGTGCTGCCCGCCGACAACCGGCTGACCCAGGCGGCCGCCAGGGGCAGGAAAAGGTCAACGCGGGATGGGACCAGTTCGCTGACCCCTGTTCCAGCTTCGTTGCAGACCAGATAACCGACCGCTTGGCCGTCGGGGTCGCGGGCCAGCCAGATCTGGGCGTACCACGAAGACAGAATCGTCAGAAAAGCTTCTGGCGGCCGCGCGACGTAGATCGGCTGAGCCTGCTGCCAGGATTGCAGCTGCGCAACCAGCTGTGGATCGGCCGCGGTCGGATCCAGGCGGCTGAAACGGTAGGTTTCGCCGGCCAGGTCGGGACGCGCGTGCCGCAGGTTGGTCTTGCTCAGGCTAAAACGCAGATGGGTGCCGGCCTTTTCGTAGCCGTAGTAGCCGTAGCGCTGGCGCTGTCCGCCTAAAACGGAGAGCGCGATCTGCTCGGTTTCCATTTCCGCGACGATGGCCTGCATCAGCTGGCGCATCAGGCCGCTCTTGCGGTCCTCAGGATGAGTGCTGACCGCACCGATGCCGCTGGCCTTGAAAGACTGGCCGCCGATCGACAAGGTCATCGGGTAGTGCCCGATGATAGCCCGCAGGCGCCCGTCCCGGCGGATGGCAACATGCGCGCCCATCTTGCCGTCATCCGGCTGATAGAGTTTGGGCAGCAAGCTCTGGAAATGATGCGGCCGGCCTCCCATGCTGAAAACCATGTTCATCAGGTCCATCGCGTCCGAAAAATCGCGGGCGGTCAGGCGTACCACATCCAGAGCCATCGGTCGTCCCTCCGTTTAGTCTGCCAGGTAGGCGGTCAGGTTCTTGAGCCCGATGCGCATGCCCAGGATCGGGTCCTCGAGCCCTTCGAACTCGATGGCCACATCGCCGCTGTAGCCAGCCTGCTTCATGATCTGCAGGCATTGGCGCACCGGAACGGCCCCGTGGCCGATGATCGCGCCGCGCAAACGGTTGCGTGCCCGACTGGCAAACCAGCCCTCGCCAGGATCCGCTTCCTGGCCCGATTTGACGTGAAAGTCCTTGACATGCAGGTGGAAAGCATACGGTGCGAGACGCCCGATGGCTTTTGCCGGATCCTCGTCCACGCACAGGAAGTTGCCCATGTCGATCAGGACACCGTAGTTGGGGTGGTCGACCGCCATGACCAGTTTCTCAACCCGTTCGCTGTCCTGGGCGAAAAACCCGTGATTCTCGCTCATCGTGCGGATGCCCTTCGCGGCCGCGTATTCGGTCACGGCGCGGGCGCCCTTGGCCAGGTGCGGCAGGACCGTGTCAAAGCTCTCCGCCGGGGCCCGGGACAGGCGCGGGGCGGCAGGATCGAGCCGTTTGCCGCTGCTCACGTCGTGGCGCATGCCCGGCGCGCCCAGGATGGCAGCGATGTCGACCTCGCCCTTGAGGCGCTCAACTTCGGCGTCCAGGTCGCCGCCAGAGCCGTTTAGGAAATCGGCCCCGATCGTGTAATTCCCCACCCCGATGCCGGTGCGGGCGCATTCAGCCTTCAAACGCCGGGCATAATCCGCCTTGTCCTCACCTTCAGGAACATCGAGGCCGGCGAACTCGATAAAGGCAAAGCCCATTTCGGCCGCCTTGGCGATCGCCTCAAACTGAATCATCTGCCCGGCGCGGACCAGCCGGGAAAAGCTGT
>JAAZFW010000364.1 GCA_012511525.1 Clostridiaceae bacterium | reverse complement strand
GCCGCGGTGAAAGACTCCTCGGCGCTGCGCTCGCAGGCGACGGACATGATGTACGCCTCGTTCTCGATCCGGACCTGGCTCATGCGGCGAAACCAGTTGCCGGTTTCGACCTGCAGCGTGACCACGGCGCGGCATTCAACGCCGCCGGCGAGGTTAATCTCCCCGTCGCCCTGGATGGCGTGGACATCGCCGATATGCAGCAAGGCGCCCGGTACGGAAACAGGCAGGTAGACAGTGCTGCCCGGCGCGACTTCCTGCACATCCATGTTGCCGCCGTGGCTGCCGCCCTTGCTGTTCAGGATCTCCTCCTGGCCGGGCGCGGTGCCCAGTGTGCCGATCATGGGCCGCACCGGGATACGCAGCGTATCGCTCCAGATGATCTGCCGGTCGCAAATCGCGACCGTCCGGTGCGTCGCGGCCCAGTCGTGGTCCAGAATCTGGCGCGACAGGGGATTCTGATGGCGCAAGAAGCCCGTGTAGCCTACCTTGTCCAGCTCGATGTCCAGGATTTTCACCGCCAGCTGGCTGCCGGGTACCGCCCCCTCGATTCCGACCACAACAGTCGGATTCGGGCCGGTGGTCCGGGCCGGGTCGTAGCGATCGTGCAGGCTGGTGAGCCAGGGTCCGGAACACAGTTCCGTCTCGACCTGGAAAACCTCGCCGGGAACAACCGTCAGGGACGGCCGGTTGTTCCGGCTATGGCACGTGGCGGTTGTCTCCCGGGTGGCGCGGCGCACGGTTATTTCTTGCCCAGAAGCCGGCCGACATCATCGAGGATGCTGCCGTCGTTGTTGGCGTCGAGCATGTCGGTAACTTTGCTCAGAAGCCCCTTGCCGGCCGCGCCCTTGAGCAGGCCGACCACACCGGAAACATCAAGCTGCTGCTGTTTTTTCTGCTGACCGAGCGTGCCAAGCAGCAGCAGAGCCAACTGGCTCAGCACCCCGGACACTTGGCTTTTGTCCAGGCCGGTCTTGCTGGCCAGGTTGTTTTGCACCCGGGTCTGGCTGCGCGGGAACAGGTGGCCGAGGATCTTGGCGCCGTCGTTCATGTCGACCTGACCGAGAAACGAGGCCACATCGTCGACCGGGTCGTCCTGATGCTGGTCCAGAGCGCCGGCCAGCGACTGCGCGCCCTCTTCGGTCTTGACATTGCGGCCCATGGCCCGGAGCATGGCCGGCAGACCCAGTTCGGTCAGCTGCTTCACCTTATCTGTATCGGCTCCGACAGACTGTCCGAGCTTACCCAGAACAGACGGATTGTTCACCTGGCTCGCAATCATGTCCATAATGTTCATAAGCGCCTCCCGGCACCTTTTTCGGTGCCCGATCGCCTTATCCGGCGTAATGTTTGACCAGTTCGATGATCATGCGCGTACATTGCTCCATGCCTTCGGCCGTGATATGCTCATAAACGCCGTGATAGGCGTAACCGCCTGTGCCCAGGTTCGGACAGGGCAAGCCCTTGTAGCTGAGCGTCGCCCCGTCCGTGCCGCCGCGCATCGGGATGATGACCGGCTCGATGCCCACCTTGGCCATCGCCAGCTTGGCGCTGTCGATCAGGTGGCTGTGGTCTTTGATGATCTCGGCCATGTTCCGATAGCGGTCCTTGATCTCCAGCCGGATGGTCTGCGGGCCGTAGCGCTCGTTCAGGATTCGGACCGCGTGCTCCAGCGTCTTCTTGCGCGCCGTCAGCAAGGCCGCGTCGTGATCGCGCAGGCTGTAGGCCATCAACACTTTTTCCGGGGTTCCCTCCAGCCGGCGCAGGTAATAGAAGCCCTCGTAGTTCTCCGTATCGGCCGGCGTTTCGCAGCCAGGCAGCATGCTGTTGAGTGCGCAGGCCACCACAAGCGCGTTGACCATGACGTTCTTGGCCGTGCCGGGATGGACAGCCACGCCGCGGATCTCGACGGTCGCCTCGGCCGCGTTGAAGTTCTCGTATTCGAGCTCACCCTCCGGCCCGCCGTCCAGCGTGTAGGCAAAATCGGCGCCGAAGCCGGCGACATCGAAATAATCCGCCCCGCGCCCGATTTCCTCGTCCGGGGTGAAACCGACACAGATTCGGCCATGCGGGATCTTCTCGCGGACGATCCGTTCGACGGCAGTTAGGATCTCGGCAATGCCTGCCTTGTCGTCGGCACCCAGCAGGGTGGTCCCGTCCGTTGTGATCAAGGTTCTTCCTTTGAGGGAGGCCAGATGGGGGAACCGTTCGACGGACAAGACGGCTTTGTTGCCGGGCAGGACGACATCCCCGCCGTCATACGCCTCAATGACCTGGGGCTTGACCTGGTCGCCGCGGGCATCCGGGCTGGTGTCCATGTGGGCGATGAAACCGATTTTCGGCTTGCCCTCGTAATCCGGCGTCGCCGGCAGGCAGCCGTACACATACCCGTGTTCGCTGATGCGGACCTGGCGCATGTTCAGGTCGTTCATCTCCGCGGCCAGGAGCCGTGCCAGGTCGAGCTGGCTGCTGGTGCTCGGCTTGGTGTTGGATTTTTCGTCCGATGCGGTCTGGACCTTCACGTACTTGATCAGGCGTTCATGAGCCTTCATCGCTGTTACCTGCCTTTTTCGGATGGATCAGGCGAGCTGATCCCGGATGAAATTGGTGACGACCCGCTTCTCTTGCTCTGGCCAGGGCACCTTGCCCCGCGCCTGGTCGATGCAGCCCAGCAGCCAGGCCATGTTGCGGCCCAGCGTGCGCATGATCTGCATCCCCTCTTTGTCTCGGCGCACCTCGTCCGGCGTCATGCCATGTGTGGCATTCCAGTACTGCGAAGGCACCACCGGCATGCTGGCGATGGTGAAGTACTTGTTCAGCCGGTCGAACGCCGCGCTGGCCCCGCCCCGCCGGCAGTTGACGACGGCCGCCGCCGGCTTGTAGGCGTAAAGGCCCGACTTCAGGTAGAACATCCGGTCGAGCAGCGCGCAGACGGCGGCGTTGGGACCGGCGTAGTAGACCGGCGAGCCGACGACGATCCCGTCGGCCCGGCTGGCAGCCTCGACACAATCGTTGACCGGGTCGTCGGTAAAGATGCAGCGCTTGGTCTTGGCGCATTTGCCGCAGCCCAGGCAGCCCCGGATCGGCCGGTTCCCGATTTGAATCGTCTCGACCGATATGCCCCGTTCCTCGAGCGGGCCCGCGACCTCGGCCAGCGCCGTGGCGGTGCAGCCCCTGGGGTTGGG
>JAAZFW010000363.1 GCA_012511525.1 Clostridiaceae bacterium | reverse complement strand
CTATGAGCCAGGCTATCCTGACTGAGATCCTGATCCTGGTCATGGGGCTTAGGCGCCGGCCGTACCCGCTGGAGGAGCCGGCCCGCCTGGTCACGCGCACGCTGGTCAGCGAGATCATCGCCTACCTTAACAGCCACCTGTCTGAAAAGCTGACGCTGGACCGGCTGGCCTCGGCTTTTTTTGTCTCCAAGTATCACCTCTGCCGCACGTTTAAGCGCGCAACCGGCGCAACAGTCCTGGAGTATTTGACTCAAAAACGGGTCCTGCAGGCCAAAAGCCTGCTGGAGCAAGGGGTCGCGCCGTCGATGGCTGCCAGCCAGTGCGGTTTTGGCGACTATTCGACCTTTTACCGCGCCTATCGGCATCTGCTCGGGCAAACGCCCAGCCAAACGACGGTCAAACAGGATTCTCCCTGACCTGCACGAGGCTGAGCACCGGGTATCCGTCGAGGCGCTCGCGTCCGCCCAGGCCAATCAGCTCGATGAAAAACAGCACGCCGGCAACCTGTCCGCCCAGGGCCTCGACCAGCTGGCAGTTGGCCAGGGCTGTGCCGCCGGTTGCGAGCAGATCGTCGACAACCAGCACCTTCATGCCGGGCTGGATCGCGTCGACATGGATTTCCAGGCTGTCTGAACCGTACTCGAGGGCGTATTGTGCTTTAATGGTCACCGAGGGCAGCTTACCCTGCTTGCGCACAGGGGCAAACCCCCGTCCGGTCGCGTAGGCCAGCGGCGCCCCTAAAATGAAACCGCGCGATTCAGCCCCGATGATCAGGTCATAGGGCATGTCCCGAACCAGCGCGGCCATTTGGTCGATCGTCTCACGAAACGCGTCCGCTTTCTTGAGTACCGTCGTAATATCGATGAAATCGATTCCCTTGTGGGGAAAATCAGGGATATGCCTGAGCTCTTTTGCCAAATCCATGCGTTCTCGCCTCCAACAGCAGGTCGGGCTGCCCCTTGGGACATCCCGGTCCATTATACCGTTTCAAGCGCCTGAACGCACCCTTTTTCTGCGGTTGTCAGGTTGCCGGCGTCAGGTTGCCGCGTCGGGTCAGCTGGCCGTGCAGGTCGCTGAAGACTTGCTGCATCAGGCGATGGCCGGCTTCGTTGGGATGAATGCCGTCTGCGCAGAGCAGATCCTGGCAGCGGCCGTGGGCAAGGAACGCCTCGCGGACCGGCGCGTAAGCACAGCGCATACGGCCGGCCAAACGCGTGACCTGAAGCGAATACCATTCGTGATACTGGTAGATCTGCTGCTCGCTGCCCAAAAACTGGAGCAAGCGCTGACGGTCGGGACCGCGCGAGACGATTGCGTCCAGGTAGCGGCTGCCGCTGATCGGCGGCAGCGACATCAGGGCCGGGCGGATGTGGCGGGCGCGCAGCAATGTGACCATGTCCTGCAGCGTCCGGACAAACTCCGGCAGCGGCGTATGCGGCTGGTGCGGGGCCAGCGGATCGTCAGACACGGCCTGCCAGTTGAAATCACAGTCGTTGCCGCCGTATTCCAGCAGCACCAGGTCGCAGCTAAGCCCCCCCTCAAGGGCCTTTTTCAACTGCTCATAGCCCTTGGTCACGGTCGAACCGAACCGGGCCCGGTTGATCACCTCGATGTTGCGGGTCTTTTCGAACAAATTGACGCAGCTGTCAGCCAAGAGCCGGTAGGTGCCGCGAAGCTCGTCCTGAACCACGCCCTTGAGCACCGAATCACCCCATACGCCAATGATATGCCTTATTCCCATATCGACCTCCGATGTTATTATTATGATAATGTTTTCTTATGGTATTTAATATTATATATTATCATTTCAGGATTATCAACAGGCATATCTTGGTCAATCGTTTTTGCCGCGCTTCGGGCAGCATCTGGCAGGATCGGGGCAAACATGCTATGCTTCTAAGCGTAAAGAGCCGGACCATGACAGTTTTCCGGCCGCGCCCGGTCTGACATCTTCTAAAACGGGAGGCGATTAGCGTGAAAAATTCAAATAGAACCTTGACAAATGAGCGCACAAAAATAAGGTCACCGTAACAGAGCGAAAAGCAACAGAAGAAGT
>JAAZFW010000362.1 GCA_012511525.1 Clostridiaceae bacterium | reverse complement strand
TTGCTCATATCGGAAGGGGATATGCTTTTTCCGGTTGAAGTGAAAACAACCAGCGATCCAAAAAAGTCCATGATCCAGGCTTTTCGCTGCCTGGAAAAGATACCGGCTAAAAAGATTGGAACCGGTGCTGTGATCTGTCTGGCACGTGAACGGTTGCCGCTTACCGACAAAGTCTGGATCCTGCCTGCCCAGCAGGTATAAGCGCAGCCAAACACCTTTGTACATAGGCAAAGCGGCGTTTTTCCGTTAAAATAGCGTGGGAGGATGCCGTGATGTACAAAATGATCATCGCTGACGACGAACCCTCGACGCGCCAGGGGATCCGAACCGCGGTCAACTGGTCGTTGCTGGACATCGAAATCGTTGCCGAAGCAGCCAACGGGACGGAAACACTGGATCTGGTGCGGACACTCGATCCAGATATCCTGATCTGTGACATCCGCATGCCCAAAATGGACGGCATGACGCTGGCCGGCATCCTGCGCCACGAAAAACCATCTTTGCAGATCCTGTTTCTCAGCGGCTATTCCGACAAGGAGTACCTGAAAACGGCGATCCGGCTCAGCGCGGTCGACTACCTGTACAAGCCATTCGAAATCGACGAGCTGGTCGCGGCGATCAAGAAGGCCAAGGCGTCACTTGGCAATCGCGCCAGTTTGCCCAGGCCGGTTCCGGACAACGATCTCGCGTTGCAGCTGCTGGACAGCCGCAGCGCCCAGGCACTGGTCCAATCCGGTCATTTGCCGCTCGATACTCGTGGGCCCTTTGTCTCGCTGGTGATCCGGATCAAGTCCGGCGACGGTTTGCTCCAGCAAAGTTCCGCGCAGCACCAGGAACCCTTCGACTTGTCCTTGATGGCCCACCATTATGCCGACAGCCTGCACAAGGCGGCGGCGCTGACCTGGGGCAGCGCGTTTGTGCTCTCGCTGGTCGGCAACGGCTTCGTTTTACACGCCAACCGCCTGCCGGGCCGCCGATCACAAGATAACCTAAGCCGACTGCAAGGTCTGCTGCGGGCTTTCGACCCGATTTACGACCGGGTGGCTATTGGCGTCAGCAACCAGGCCGACCATATCGCCGACATCAAGCGGGCCTTCACCGAAGCCAGGAAAGCCGCCCAGGCCGCCTTTCTGACCGGTTACGGCCAGATCATCCCCTTTAGCGCGGTCAGCAGCCAACCGTTCGTGCCGCGCCTCGAGTTTGCCGAACCGTTCGGTTTGGCCTTGGAACAGGGCCGCGCGGCCGAGGCGACCGGCTTGCTCAAGGACTACCTGCGCTACATGAAAAGCTGCACGCCGGATCACATTCCGCAGATCAAGGATGCGCTGGCCCAAATCGCCATGTCGATCAACAGCCGGCTGAGCAGGCGCACCGGCACACAGACCAGCTTTGTCACGGACATGGTCCTCGCCTCGGCCGACATCAACGACATCGGCCAGTATATCCTGGATATGGCCGTCCGCTACCAGGAGGAAGCCAGCCGGCTTTCCAGTACCGGACGGGTCGTCTTCGACGCCGAACGCTTCATCCTCGACCATATCGAGGACAAGGATCTCTCGATTCGCAAAATTGCCGAGCATGTCTTTGTCACACCGACCTACCTGAGCTACATCTACAAGAAGAGAACCGGCAACACGATCAATCACTTCATCCTCGACACGCGCATGAAGCGGGCCCGCGACCTGATTTTGGAAACCAACCTTCAGCTGGGAGAAATTTCGAGCCGGCTCGGCTACACCAACCAAAACTATTTCACCAAGACCTTTACCCGCTATTTCGGCGTCAACCCCAGCACGTACCGCAATCAGGCCTTGTAGGAGGGCGCGGCCATGGCTATTTTTTCCTTTTTGGCGAATGCCTACCGCGGCACCTCGTACCAGAACAAGCTGTTGATCTCCTATTTCGTGTTCATCATGATCCC
>JAAZFW010000361.1 GCA_012511525.1 Clostridiaceae bacterium | reverse complement strand
GGTCACCGGAGGCGTTCGCCTTTTCCGCACAGCAACCGGGCGAGGTCATCAAGACCGTCATCTTGAACCGATAACAATTTCAACAGAAAGCGAGTCGATCCATGAACGTGCCAGATGTATTTTCCACCCCGAGCCGGCTTTGCCTGTTCGGCGAGCACCAGGACTACCTGGGGCTCGAAGTTGTTGCTGTTGCCATCGACCTGCGCTTTTCCGCGCGCGTGGTCAAACAACCGGTCCCGGTGATCCATATCGCCATCCGCGACAGCAAGCTTGACCGGCTCGATTCGGTTAATGACGCTAATCAGTACGAGTTTTTGGCGATCGACCTGAACGAGCCGATCCGCTACATGTCGAAACGGGATTACCTCCGCTCGAGCGTACGCGTGCTGCAAAAGCACGGCTACCCGCTGACCGGACTCGATATCCGCATGGATTCGCAGATCCCGATCGGCAAGGGCATGTGCTCGTCGAGCACCATGATCGTGGTCCTGATCAAGGCGATCCTGTCGAGCATCGGCAGCCCTGACAGCGAGGACCCGCGCAAGATCGCCGAGCTGGCTTTCCAGGCAGAGGTGACCGAATTCGACGAACCGGGCGGCCGCATGGACCACTACACGTCGGCGCTGGGCGGCATGGTTCACCTCGACTTTGGCGGCGACTTTAAGATTACACCGCTGTCTTCGCGCCTGGACGGCTGCCTGATCCTGTTTGACTCGCTGGAACAGAAAAACACCACGCAGGTTCTGGCGGCGGCCAAGGTACCGACCCAGGAAGCCCTGGCCCTGCTGGCCTCTGACGGCATCCGCAGTGTCCGGGATTTTTTCCGGCCGGACGGCACGCGTGACGAGGTGCGTCTGGCTCTGCTGGCGAAGCTCGATCCGGCGCGCCGCCGGGCGCTCGACGCCAACATCGACAATTATGCCCTGCTCAAACGGGGCCTGGCGATGCTGCAAGAGGAGACCATCGACAACCGCCGGCTTGGCGAATTGCTGTCGGCCCATCACGCCAGGCTGCGCGACGGGCTGGGCATTTCGACTCCGACGCTGGAGAAGATCCTGGATACAGCCCTGGCGCACGGCGCCTGGGGCGGCAAGGTCAACGGATCCGGAGGCGGCGGCTGCTGCTTCGTCTACGCGGATCCGGCCGACGCGCCGGCGATCATGGCCGCCGTGGAGCAATTGGGCTACCCGTCCCGGCTTTTGCGCCAGGACAGCGGTGTCAGGAGGGATGCATAATGGACCCCAAAACGACAAAGCGGGCAGAACTGCCCGGCATGAAGGCCGTTGTTCTGGCTGCCGGCAAAGGCAAGCGGCTGCAGTCCGAGCATTCGGACTTGCCCAAGGTCCTGCGCCAGGCCGCCGGACGGCCGCTGCTGGACTGGGTGCTGGAACACATCGCGTTTATCCGGCCAGAAAACACGGTCATCGTCGTGGGGTTCATGGCGGATAAGGTCAGGCAGGCCGTCGGGCCTTCATACCGTTACGCCGTGCAGCGCGAACAGTTGGGAACCGGTCATGCGGTTGCCGCAGCCGCCCCAGAGCTGTCCGATGATCCGGGCGACGTGCTGGTGGTCTACGGCGACATGCCGCTGGTACAGGCCGACACATATTACAACCTGGCCCGCAAGCACCAGCAAAACGGCGCCGACTGCACGATGCTGACGGCCGTTGTCGAGAAAATCCCCGACTACGGACGCATCATCCGCTCGCCGGACGGGCGGTTTGCCGGCATCGTCGAGCAGAAAGACTGCACGCCGGAGCAGCTCAGGATCAACGAGGTTAATCCCGGCATCTATGTCTTCCGGATCCAGCCGCTCCTTTCGGCCCTAAAGAACCTTGGCAACAACAATGCCCAGCGCGAGTATTATCTGACGGACGTACCGAAGATCATGCTGCAGTCCGGCTTGCGGGTCGAGACGGAGGCCTTGTACGATGAAAAGCAGATTCTGGGGGTCAACACGCTCCAGGACCTAAACCGCTGCGAAAGCTATCTCCAGGAGGAATCCGTATGATCCGTTTCGGAACCGGCGGCTGGCGGGCCATCATTGCCGATGAATTCACCAGGAGCAACATCCAGCTGCTCTGCCAGGGGCTGGCCGAAAAGATGAAGGCGGAGGGAGTCACCGACCCGGGGATCGTGCTGGGTTATGACCGCCGCTTCCTGTCCCGCGAGGCTGCCTTGTGGGCCGCCCAGGTGCTGGCCGCCAACGACATCACGGTCAGGCTGATCGACCGGGAGGCACCCACCCCCCTGATCATGTTCACGGTCAAACGGCTGGGCACGGCCTATGGCCTGGCGGTGACAGCCAGCCACAACCCGGCCGTCTACAACGGGATCAAGCTGTTTACGGCCGGCGGGCGCGACGCGGATGCCCAGGTGACCGCCCAACTCGAGCAAGTCATCGACGCGCTTAAGCCTGAAGATGTCGCCGTGATGCCGGTTCAGGACGCGGAGCGCGCCGGCCGCCTGCTGGTTATCAACCCGTTCAACACCTATATCGACGCGATCATCGCCTCGATCAACATGGACGCGATTCGCGGCCGAGAGCTGAAGGTGGCTCTGGACCCGATGTTCGGGGTTTCGCGCACCAGCCTGCAGACGATCCTGATGACCGCGCGCTGCGAGGTCGAGGTGATCCACGAGCGCCGGGATACGCTGTTCGGCGGCCGCCTGCCTTCGCCGAATGTCGAGACGCTCAACAGCCTCAAGCAAGTCGTCCTCGAACACCGCTGCGATTTGGGCATTGCCACGGACGGCGATGCCGACCGGCTCGGGATCATCGACGACGAGGGGCGCTTCCTGCACCCGAACCAGATCCTGGTTTTGCTCTATTACTACCTGCTCGGCCGCAAAGGCTGGCGCGGCCCCTGCGTGCGCAACATCGCCACCACCCACCTGCTGGACCGCGTGGCGGCTTATTTCGGGGAGACCTGTTATGAAGTGCCGGTCGGGTTCAAGCACATCTCGGCCAAAATGCAGGAGACCCAGGCGGTGATTGGCGGCGAATCCTCAGGCGGGCTGACCGTGCGCGGGCATATTCCGGGCAAGGACGGCATCTACGCCGCGGCCCTGCTGGTGGAAATGCTGGCCGTAACCGGCCAGCGTCTTTCGGACCTGTTCCGTGAGATTTCAGCCAAATTCGGCCAGCTGTTCATGACGGAGAAAGATTTCCGCTTCACCGAGGCGGACAAAAAGCTTATCTCGCAGCGCCTGATGGTCGACCACAACCTGCCGGACTTTTCGGAAGCAGTCGAAAAGGTCAGCTGGCTGGACGGCTGCAAGGTCTACTTTAAAAATGGCGGCTGGGTGATCGCCCGCTTCTCCGGGACGGAACCGCTGCTAAGGATCTTCTGCGAGATGCCGGATCTGGCGCTGGCCGATAAGGTCAGCGATCAGCTGGCTTTCCACCTCAACCTTCAGGCCTGAGACGCCATTTCGGCGTACACGTCGCCGATGATCGCCAGCGCCTCGTTGAGCTGATCGTCGGTGTGCGTCGCCGTGTAACTGGTGCGCAGCAGGCAGGAATCCTGCGGCACGGCCGGCGGGAAGACCGGGTTGACATAGACGCCGCGGTCGAGCAGCTTTTTGGCTGTGACCATGGTTTGGATGTCATTGCCGGTCATAATCGGGATGATCGGCACCAGCTCGTTGCCGCTGTCGTGGATCGTGACATGCTCCAGCGCCTGCAGGCCGTGCTTCATGTGGCTGGCGATCGCGTTGAGCCGCTTCACACGCCAGGGTTCGGCGTCAAGGATGCGCAGTGCCTCGCGGGCGGCCGCGATTTGGGCCGGCGGGATGCTGGCGCTGAAAATAAAGGGCCGCGCGTTGTGCTTGATGAAATGGATCGCGTCGGCATTGCCGGCCACGCAGCCGCCCAGCGACGCGAGGGTCTTGGAAAACGTGTTCATGATCAGGTCGACTTCGTCATTAAGGCCGAAGTACTCGGCCGTTCCCCGGCCTTTCTCGCCCAGGACGCCGATCGCGTGGGCGTCGTCAACCAGGACGCGCGCGCCGTACTGGCGGGCCAGTCTGACGATGGCAGGCAGGTTGCAGATTTCGCCCTCCATGCTGAACACACCATCGGTGACGATCAGGATGCCGGCTTTTTCGTCTGCGACGCAATGGTTGAGCAAACGCTCCAGATCTTCCATGTCGTTGTGCTTGAATTTCAAGGTCTTGGCAAAACTCAAACGCGTGCCGTCGACGATGCTGGCGTGGTTCATGGTGTCCGACAGAATGTAGTCGCCGCGGCAGGCAATCGACGAGATGATCGATAAGTTGGACTGGAAACCGGTTGAGAAAACCAGGGCGTCATCCTTTTGCAGGAACTTGGCCAGGGCTTCCTCCAGCTCGATGTGCAAATCGAGTGTCCCGTTCAGGAAACGCGATCCGGAGCAGCCGGTGCCGTATTTTTCGACCGCCTTGATGGCCGCGGCCTTGACGCGCGGATCGGCCGTCAGGCCCAGGTAGTTGTTTGAGCCCAGCATGATCGTCCGATGGCCTTCCATGGTGACGACGGTGTCCTGTCCGGTGGTCAGGGTGTGAAAAAACGGGTAGATCCCCAGCTTCATGACTTCACGCGCACGGGTGAACTCCCGGCATTTTTGGAATAGATCCATTGTTTCCTGCTCCTTGCTGCCTGTCTGGTGCGGTGCACCGAATCTTTTGACGATCAATGCTTTATGTTGTGCTCATCATAGCACAGCGATTCTCGAATGGAAAGTAGCCGATTATTCCGGCTTGACGGACACCTCTGAACTGTCCTATGATTTGCTTGTAACACGGCATGAAGCAAAGAGACAGGAGGGACGCCAATGAAATTTCAGATTGTGCACGCCAACATCAATGTACTGGATCTGGACCGTTCGATCGCATTTTACCAAAAAGCCCTCGGACTCGAGGTCATGCGGCGCAAGAAGGCCTCAGACGGCAGTTTTGAGCTGGCTTTCCTCGGCGACGGCATCGGTTCGTTTCAGATCGAACTGACCTGGCTGCGCGACCGGAAAGAACCCTACGACCTGGGCGACAACGAGTCGCACATCTGTTTTCGCACCGACCAGTACGACGAGGCGCATGTCCTCCACGAGGCGATGGGTTGCATTTGCTTCGAGAATACGTCCATGGGACTCTATTTCATCCATGACCCGGACGATTACTGGCTGGAGATCGTACCGCAGCGCTGAAGCAGCAGAAAATTGTAAATTATTTATATGTTTATCCAAAACAGGGGACAGGAAACGCTGGTTCTGCTAGAATGGGCACGACAAGTTCCTTGTTAATAAAACGTAGAAAGCGTGGTGCTGATATGAAAGCTACTGTTGATCGCGACCTGTGCATCGGCTGCGGCCTGTGCGCGGAAATTTGCCCCGAGGTCTTTGAAATGGACGACGAGTCAATTGCCCAGGTGATCGTCGATGTCATTCCGCCCGAAGCCGAGGAAACCGCCCGTGAAGCGGCCGCTTCCTGCCCGGTTGAGGCAATTAAGATCGAAGACTGACCGGCTGCCTGTTATGCGGGCAAATAAGGCTGGCAGGCCGGGCACCAGTGCGTGCTGCGGCCCGCCAGCTTTTTCTTCTGGATCGTCATATCGCAGCGGCGGCAGGGCTGCCCGGCCCGGCCGTAGACCATCAGGCAATGCTGGAAGCTGCCCTTGCGGTTCCAGCCGTCGACATAGTCCTTGAGGGTCGTCCCGCATTGTTCGACTGCCCGGAGCAGAACATCCCGGATCGCTTCCGCCAGACGGCCGATTTCAGCTTCGTCCAGCGACCCGGCCAGACGGTCCGGCGCCAGACGGCTGGCGAAGAGAATCTCGTCTGCATAGATGTTGCCGATTCCGGCGACAATCGCCTGGTTGAGCAGGGCGGCTTTGAGGTTCAGCCTGCCGTGTCCGAACAGCTGCCGGCCTAGCACCTTGGCGTCAAACGCCGCGTCGAGCGGTTCGGGTCCCAGGCATGGGAGCACATCGGGAAGCTGGTCGGCCGATTGGGCCGGAACCAGGCTGAAATGGCCGAAACGGCGGGTATCCTGGAAGATCAGCCAGACCGGCTGCGGCGTTTTGCCGCCCAGCTCGATACGGACATGCGTGTGAAGGCGGACCGGATCCGGGCTGCCTTGCAGCGTCAATCGCCCGGTCATGCGCAAATGCACGACCAGCCAGTACGCCAAACCTTCTGTTCCGGCCGGTTCCAGGAAGAACAGCAGGTATTTGCCCCGCCGTTTGCTGAAGGTTATCCTCAATCCGGTGACGGTGTCCGGATCGGCTCCGCGCCAGACCGACGGCGTGTCCAGGATGACATGGCGGACAAACTGGCCAAGGATCGAAGGCTCAAGGCTGCGGCGCACGGTTTCAACTTCAGGTAATTCAGGCATGACAGCGCTCCTTTTCGCGGTATAATAGATGCGTCGGGCCTGGCGGATAGCCGGGCGGGAGGGCGTATGGCCAAGTGTAAATGCTGCGGCAACAAAGGCTTCATGGTCGAGACCGATGTCAACGGTCTTTGTTCCGCCTGCGCCCCTTACTATTATCTGACAATGCCGGACGATTTGAAAGAGCTGGAAAAGGACATCAAGGCCCTGGAACGGATCAGCCAGCCCGAAGCGGCGCTGGGCCGCCTGGATTCAGCCAGGCAGCTGCTGGAGCGTTTGCGTCCCTATGCCGCGGCCGGCCTTGTCCGGTTGCCCCGCACGCTGCATGAACTGGAAGCCTGGCTGGATGAGCAGCAGGCCTATTGGCAGGACCATGCGTAGCGGCCGGCAAATCCATTTCCTGGCCGCGCTGCTGTTCAGCGCCCTGGCCCTGGTCGGTTTCTGGATGGGCTGGCAGTTTTTCAGTGCCTTGACGGCGCTGGCGTCCGTGCTGGCCTGGATCCTCTATGGCCGCAGCCGCTTGAAAAGCCAGTCGCGCGACGAAGACCAGTGCGACCTGGCCAACATGCCGGATTTCCCGGAAGGGCAGGCCAAGCTGATCGACAGCGGGCGGCTGCCCAACCGCTTTCATCCGCATGTCAGCCTGCGCGAACTGGAAACATGCCATTTTGTCGTCAAGGGGCAGCGCCTGCTCCTGGCGGCTTTGCCCGACGCGCTGAAAATCGATCCGACTCGGCTGGCTGTCCGCTTTTCGGGAGGCCAATATTACTATATCCTGCGGCCCCAGGAGATCCTGCTTCCGGCCCAGGTCGACGAGCAGATCCAGGGAGAGCTGGTCATCACGAGCCAGCGCATCATCTTCCTGGCTGACGAAAACGGCTTCGAAGTGCCGCTGCAGAACTTGAAGCTGCTTGACTGCAGCGCGCACCTGGTCGATTTCCAGGTGCGCAACCGCCGCTACACGATCCAGACCGACGCCGCCTGCTATGCCGAAAAAGTGCTCATGCTGCTGCTGCAGCCCAAAATCTAAAGGCGGATCAGGGTTCCTTTTCCAGTTCGTCAAGCCAGACAAGGGCCTGTGCATCACTGGGCATGCGCCAGTCGCCGCGCGGCGACAAGGTGACGGAACCGACCTTGGGGCCGTCAGGCAGGCAGGACCGCTTGAACTGCTGGCTGAAAAAACGCTTCAGGAAAACGGTCAGCCATTGCTTGATCGTCGCCCGGTCGAAGCTTCCGGCAAAGGCGTGTTCGGCCAGGCGCAAAATCTTGCCCGGCGCGAAACCGTAGCGGACAAACTGGTAGAGAAAAAAGTCATGCAGGTCGTAAGGACCGACGATCTGCGCGGTCTTCTGGCTGATCTCACCGTTTTGCGGCGGCAATAGCTCGGGACTGACCGGCGTGTCGAGGATGTCGCGCAGCAAGTCACCCAGGTCGGGCACCAGGTTCTCGGCGACATGCCGGACCAGGTGGCGCACCAGCGTTTTGGGGACGGAGCTGTTGACGCCATACATCGACATGTGGTCGCCGTTGTAGGTCGCCCAGCCCAGTGCCAGCTCTGACAAATCGCCGGTGCCGATGACCAGGCCGCCAATCTGGTTGGCCAAATCTATCAGGGTCTGGGTCCGCTCACGTGCCTGGGCATTCTCGTAGGTGACAGCGTGGCGGGCCGGATCATGGCCGATCGCTTTAAAATGCTGCAGGACGGCCTCTCGGATAGGGATTTCCTTCAGGCTGGTCTGGCTAGATTTGGCCAGCGCCAGGG
>JAAZFW010000360.1 GCA_012511525.1 Clostridiaceae bacterium | reverse complement strand
GGCTGCGGGCGTGATCGACCAGCTTGCGGGTCAGCAGCAGGTCGCTGGAAACCAGGTCGATGCTCTTAATCGTGTAGTAGCCGCGTTTTTTCATAACCACCGGCAGCGTCCGCCGGATACGCTGGTACATGCCCAAGGAAAACAAGTCTTCGCGGTAATAGTCGTCGGTGATCGTGGCGTGCAGCTTGTCGGAAAAGACCAAGTGGCGTGACACCTGGAACTTGACGGTCAGCCAGGGCAGCGGCAGTGCCTTGCGGCTCGTGATGACCTCGGTCAGCTTGACCGAGCCGCCTTCGACGCCGGTCTTGGCCGAAAAGACCAGATCGACCGTCAGGTGGCGCGACCAGAAACGGCCGTAAATATGCCGCTGGAGCGCAACCAGCGCGACAAAGAGGATGATCAGGCCAATCAGAACCATGCCGCGGCCGCTTTCAGCGTTCCGGCCAGTTTTCCGTCGGCACGGCCTGGCTGTCCCCGATCTGGCGCATCAGGTCCTGGGCAGCCTGGGTGCGGCTGCGCACGTTGCCGCGCAGGATCAGGCGATGGGCGTAAACCGGCACGAGCAGCTCGCGGATGTCCTCGGGGATCACGTAGGCGCGGCCGCGGATGGCCGCCAGTGCCCGCGCGCCGCGGATCAGGGCGATGCTGCCGCGCGGGCTGACCCCCATGGCCACCCCGTCGTCCTGTCGGGTCGCCTCGGTGATGCGCATGACGTAATCGAGCAGCGACTCGTGGACATGGACGGTCTGGATCAATTGCCGGGCCTTGAGGATGTCGCCGCGGTGGCAGACCGGTTCAAGCGATTCGATCGGGCTGTCGCCCAAATAGCGGCGCAGGATCTCGATCCCCTCCTCGCGATCCGGGTAGCCCAGCGGCAACTGCAGGAAAAATCGGTCCAGCTGGGCTTCGGGCAAAGGATACGTGCCCTGGGTTTCCACGGGATTCTGGGTCGCGATGACGAAAAACGGCGCCTCGAGCGGACGGGTCTGGCCATCGATCGAGACCTGGCGCTCTTCCATCGCCTCGAGCAGGCTGGACTGGGTCCGGGGAGTCGCGCGGTTGATCTCGTCAGCCAGCAGGATGTTGGTGAAAACCGGACCTGGCCTGAAAATGAATTCGCCGGCCTTCTGGTGGTAAAAATGGATGCCGGTCAGGTCGGACGGCAGCAGGTCGGGGGTAAACTGGATCCGGTTGAACGACGCGTCGATCGAGCGGGCCAGTGAACGGGCCAGCATGGTCTTGCCGGTTCCCGGAACATCTTCGAGCAGGACGTGGCCGACAGCAAGAATAGCCGTCAGGATCAGGTCGACAACCTGGTCCTTGCCGATGATGACCTTGGCGATATTGGTTCGGATGGTCTCCGCCATGCGGCGGATGTCCTCCAGGGTGTCAATGCGCGAATCAGGCAAAACAGGTGTCTCAGCCATGGTAATCCCTCAATTCTGGCGGTCGGGCGTGTGCCCGGCAGCCGCTTTCCTGTCCTATTCTACTGCAAACCGCACCGTTTGGCGAGTCTAACCCGGATTGCCAGACCGAACGCTTTGGCCTATGCTGTAAGAAACAATACGGCCCGAACGGGCAACGGAGGAACGATCATGAGCTGGATGCCAAACCGCGCCGAAGCGCTGGCGCTTCTCGAACAGTACAACCAACAGGACAACTTGCGTAAGCACGCCCTGGCCGTTGAAGCCGTCATGCGGCACTTCGCCACACTCTTTCCAGGCGCCGACGCGGACGAATGGGGCCTGGTCGGCCTGCTGCACGACCTGGATTACGAAAAGTTCCCGGAACAGCACTGCACGATGACCGCACAGATCCTGCACGATCTGGATCTGGAGCCTCGCCTGGTCCGCGCGATCGTCAGCCACGGCTACGGCATCTGCAGCGACGTCAAGCCGGAAAGCGATCTTGAGAAGGTGCTGTACACGATCGACGAGCTGACCGGACTGGTCACGGCCACGGCCCTGATGCGCCCGTCCCGCAGCGTGCTCGACCTGGAGCTGAAGTCGCTGAAAAAGAAATTCAAGACGCCGTCGTTCGCCGCCGGGGTCAACCGCGATGTCGTCCGCCAGGGTGCTGAATGGCTGGGCATTGAGCTCGACCGCGTCCTGGAAGAGACGATCCGAGGCATGCAGACGGCGGCCGCATCGCTGGGCCTTGCCGGCGACATCCAGCCGTCCTGACCTTTGGCCGAATGCACAAATACGAGGCATAAAATTTGAAGGACGATTTCATCTTTTTGTAACAGTATTGCCATACAGTTCGGCTATACTTAAGACAGAAACAAGCAGATTCATCCGCACTGCATCAGCTCCGGTGGCCGGTGACCACGATAAACAAGACACCCGAACTTTTGTCCGAAATTGTACAGCATTCTGACCCAAAGTCCGTCATGAACGGATACAGAGACGAAAGGAGTTTGTACAACCACTTTTGACAGAAGCGTCTGAACAGAAAAAAACTGAATATCCCTTATTTTTCGATCTTATGCCGCCGTGCATAAGCAAAAGCTGATCAGAACAAGCGGAATCTCTTGTGAACAAGACACGAATCATGGCATGAATCAATCGAACGAATGGGTTGCCCCTGGCGGGCAACCCTCTTTTTTTTGCTTAGCGATCGGGGAAAATGATCAGCGGCGGTCCATCGGCCAGCCAGACCGTATCGGCCAGCGCGTCGAGTTCGTCTCGGTCGTGTGTCACCAGGAGCAGCGGACGCGTCATGGCGGCTTCGCGAACGCATCCATATAGGCTCTGTTTGAGCGCGTCGTCCATGCCCTGGAACGGCTCGTCGAGCAAAACCAGATCGCTGTCAAAAGCCAGTGCGCGGGCCAGGGCGACACGGCGTTTCATGCCGCCGCTGAGCTGGTGCGGAAAATTGGAGCC
>JAAZFW010000039.1 GCA_012511525.1 Clostridiaceae bacterium | reverse complement strand
GGTCAGGCCCGCATAGAGCAGGATGCCCAGGGCCAGCAGGTGCAAAACATTGAAATAGATATAAAATTCCTGGCCCGACAGCTCCGATGCCAGGATGGACACCGCGGACAGGGTCAGCGCGACCAGCAGCAGGCGCAGTCCGCGGCGCGTGTTGCTGCGGGAAAACGTGCAGCAGATGCCGGAAACCACCAGGAAGACATTGAGGAAAAGCGGCTGGAGGAGATAGGCAAACCAATCGGTATCCTTGAAGGCAAACACGGGCAGCCCGAACACGTGGCGCAGGTCGAAGATCAGGTGGTGCAGGACCATCAGGAGCAAAGCCAGGCCGCGCAGGGCGTCCAGTTCAAAAGCACGACAGGGCTTTACATCGGGCATAGGGCAGCTCCGATCGCCGTCGCGAACTCCGCGGAGTCCGGCACGAGTATCGAAACGTGGTACAACTCGGAAAAAGCGTTTAAAACCCGCTTCCCGGCCGTTACCAGGGTCAAATTGCCGGTAAAGACAATTTCACGCAAATGGCTTTGGCGCGCGGCCATGACGGCCGACGTGCCGATCGACTGGAAAACCAGGTTGACGATGCCCAGCGCGATATCCTCGTGGCTGGCCGCGTCGCTGATCTTGCCGAAGTTGGAGGCTGTCGTGTTGGCCGGCAATCCGGCGATCTCCTCGTGGGTGATGTCGCCGATGGTCAAGTCGATGTTCGACAAGTCGCCTTTTTCGGCCATCTCGTTGAACATCTCGAAGTCACGCACGTTGATCATGCGGTTGGATAGTCCCAGCAGTGTACCGCCGCCGACGCCGGAGCCGATCAGGTGCTCGACTTCACGTTTCGCCGCGCGCACAATCGCCGTGCCGGTTCCCATGCTGACCACGATCGCCTCACGCAAGCCGGACACGAACAGTCCGCCCAGGCCGATCGCCCGAAATTCGGCGGTCTTGACCGTCTTGAGGCCCAGCAGGTCGCCGCGCACATAGGTTGCTCCGACGCCGGTCATCATGACACGCTCGATCGACTTGAGGTCAAGGTTGTTCTGGCTGAGGAACTTGCCCAGCGCACCGAAAGCGGAGGCCACCGGATCGCTTGCCTTGACCCGTTCCTTGCTGATCAGGCGGCCGTCTTCCAGGCCGACAATTTTCGTGGTGCTGCCTCCGATATCCAGTCCGATCACGATGCTCATGGCGCATCCCCCTTTTCTAATCACCAGATTATAGCACAGATGCACACACGCTGACAGGATTTCTCCCATGCAAAAAGCCCCGCCGTTTCAAGCAGGGCTTTTAAAGTTCCGGGGATGTTCCCGGTCAGCGGGCGGCAGACTGGCGCAGATACTCGGCACTCTGGCTGACGATACCGCCTTCGACCAGAGCCGTCTGGCGCGGCGCGACGACAAAGATCACCGAGGAGACCGGCATGACTTTGCCGTCAAGGGCATAGGCGGCGCCGGTGATGAAGTCGATGACGCGCTGGGCGACCTTGGGCTCGACTTTCTCGATGTTGCAGATGACCGTCTTGCCGGCACGGATGTGGTCGCAGGCCTGCTGGGCCGAATCGATATCGGACGGCTGCATGATCACGACCTGCTGTTGACCACCGGACGTGCGAAAATCGACGACTTTGGCTGGTTGAGGACGACGGAACGGACTTGACCTTTGCTCCTCGGCTATCACCGGCTCCTGCTCGGTCTCTTCTTCCTGCTCGTAATCGTCTTCATAGTCAATCTCGTCCCGGAAACTGCCCAGGCGATTGAATAGCTTGTTCAGAAGATCTGACATCGTGATCCCTCCATACCGTTTTCGTTCTACGGTTCCATTATAGGAACCCGGCGGAAAGGATACAATGATCAGCGAACAAGAGTAAGTTTGCTGTAACCGGGCCGTAAATTAGCCCGGTCCAGATCACAGGCACGTTACAGCGGGCGCGGACCAAAGATGGCGCTGCCGATGCGCACATGGGTCGCGCCGCAGCGGATGGCTTGGGAAAAGTCCTGGCTCATGCCCATGGAAAGAACCGACCAGCCGTCCGGACAATCCGGATGACAGGCCACGCGATCGAACGCGTCGCGCACAGCGGTAAAAACAGGGATGGTTTCCTCCGGGAAGGCCGTTTGCTGCGCCATGGCCATCAGGCCGCGGATCTGCACCCCTGGCAATTGCCAGCCCTGAGCCAGCGCGTCGGCGAGCTCGTGGAGGGCAAAACCGTGCTTGCTGTTTTCCCCGGACGCATTAATCTGCAGCAATACAGCGGTGACCAGGCCGGCTGCCTCGCTGCGCCGGCTGATCTCGTCGAGCAGGCTGATCGAATCAACCGAATGGATCAGGGCCGTGCGTCCGATCACCTGGCGAACCTTGTTGCGCTGCAGCGTCCCGATCAGGTGCCAGTTGGGGCTGGCACCGGCCCGGGCCAGCCAGTCCTGCTTGGGCAGCAATTCCTGGACACGGTTTTCGCCCAGGTCCATCAGGCCGCACTGCCAGGCAGCCAGGGCCGTCTGGGCGGAAAACAGCTTGCTGACGCCGATCAGGGTAATCGCCTCGGCCGGGCGCCCCGAGAGGGCGGCTGCCGCCGCGATCACCTCTCTCACCGATGCGAGCCTGGCCTTAATCTCCAACACTTCGTCACTCGCCAATGAACTCACCTTCTTGAATGGATTCCGGGTTGACCACCAGGATGGCGGCGACGCCGATGGGGTGATCGGTATTCTCAGCGCCGGCTACGATGGCCGACTTGTCATCCTGATCCACAACGGTGACCGGACTTAACCGGGCAACGCCATTGACCACGATCATCAGGGCAGCTTGCCCTTTCTCCTGGTCATAATCGACCAGAGACGACAGCGGCACCTTGAGACCAGTCGTCTGGGTCAGGGGCAGCGTGGCCCGAACGATACGGCGGTCAGACAGCCACTCGATCCGGCGGTCCGTCCGGAAAACGACCAGCGTGTCGCCGCCGCTCTTCTCGACCCGGACGGCCTGGCAGCCGGCAATCGACAGCTGCTCGTCGGCCAGGAGCAGCGTATGAACCGAATCGACCGGGAAAACCGCAGTCTGGTTGCCCGGCACCAGGAAAGCCAGGCTCTGGTAAAGGCCTGACGAGACGCGCAGCACCGCCGCGTCCTTGCTGACGGTCTGGCTGACCGGCAGGACCTCCGGGCTGTTCGAGATCTCATCCTCGATCCGGTCAGCGGGCAGAGACAGGATTGCCTTGTTGTTCAGCTCCCCTTCAAGACCATCCAGGCGATAGGACACGATGCCCGGTTTCTGGCAGATCAGGGTTGCCGCCTCCAGCCCGAGGGACTGTTCGAGAGCCGTGCGGGTCAGCTTCAGGTCGGCCAGGCGCGCATCCTGGAAATCGACCGGCATCAGGCGAGCTGTCCGCTGTTCCAGGATAAGGTTCAGGGCAGTTTGGTAGGTCCCGATGTTGCTCATGTCCTGGCGGGTCAAATCAGCGCGGATCAGGTTGACCACCGCGGCCAGGGAGGCTTCGCTCTCGTCATAGATCGCCCGGGCGGCCGCACCTTTTCCCTGCTGCATCAGTTCGTTTTGCAGGTCGACGATGTCTTTTTCACATTTTTGCAGCTCGCTTAGCTCGTCCTCACGTCCTGCGGGGATAACCAGCGCCAGCTTCTGCCCTTTGGCGACCCGGCTGCCTTCTGCAGCCAACGGCTTGAGGACGCCGTCGGACGGCGCGGCGAACAGCTGGTCGGCGCGCGCGATCAGGCCGGACAGCGTCACCTGGTGTGAAACCGTCCCTTCCTGGATAAAGATGAAACGGGGCCGGGGGCGCGCTTCACGCATCACCCAGATAATCGC
>JAAZFW010000359.1 GCA_012511525.1 Clostridiaceae bacterium | reverse complement strand
TGTTCGATCCGGCGACCGATCCCCTGATCGCGCGAAACTACAGCGCGGACGACTACGCGGACGGCAAGGCCGCCTGCAAGGCCGCCCTGCAGAAAGAGCTGGGTCTCAAGGTGACGCCTGATCTGCCTTTGGTGGTCATGGTCTCCCGCCTGGTCGACCAGAAGGGCCTCGATCTGCTGCTGCACGTATTGGACGAGCTGCTGGACCAAAGCCTGCAGCTGGCGGTCCTGGGCACCGGTCAGCCGGCCTACGAGCAGGCCCTGACCCAGGCTGCCAAGCGCCAGCCAGACTATATGGCTGCCTGCCTGACCTTCGATTCGGCCTTGGCCCGGCGGTTCTACGCCGGTGCCGATTTATTCCTGATGCCGTCCCTGTTCGAACCCTGCGGGCTGGCCCAGATGATCGCGATGCGCTACGGCACCATCCCGATCGTTCGCGAAACCGGCGGGCTGCGCGATACGGTCGAGCCGTACAACCAGTACACCGGTACCGGCAACGGGTTTTCGTTTCGCAACATCAACGCCCATGAACTGCTGTTTGTCACCCGTTATGCCTGCGACGTCAAGCGCCACATGCCGGAAGCCTGGCAAGCCCTTGTCCGAACCGCCATGAGCCAGGACTTCTCCTGGGACCGGACGGCAGAAGCCTATGAACACCTGTACCAGGACCTGGTCCGGGCTGAACCGCGGAGGCCGCATGCACCTGGTTCATAAGAGCCGCCGCACCCGCTACCGGCAGCCCTTCGGGGCGGTGCCGGCAGGGACGTCCGTACAGATTGGCCTGGAGATTCTGCCAGAGGGCGCGGCCATCCGCCGGGTGAGCCTTGTCTATGCCTATGGCCTGTATTCTTTCGAGACCAGCCGCTGCCGTTTGGCGCAGCTGGACCCAAACGGGCCAAACCTGTTTTTCGGCACAGCCATCCGCATGCCGCTGGATGTCGGGTTGTTCTTCTACTGGTTCGAAATTGAAACGGACCAGGGCAAAACCTTTTACACCTGCAACCGCGAGGACCTGGCCGGGGAAGGGTTGCCCGGACAGGCGAAACCGCGCTATCTTCCGGGGGAGCCGCACAGCCCGGCGGCCTGGCAGATTACGGTCTATGATCCGTCTTACACGGTGCCGGACTGGCTGAGCGGCGCTGTCATCTACCAGATCTTTCCGGACCGTTTCAACCGCGACCAGGCATTTTCTGCTCAGCGCTTCCAGGACCATGCTCTGCCGGAACGGATCTACCACCTTGACTGGTCCGAGGAGGTCGATATCGCGGGCAAGCCGGAGACCGGCTATCTCGCCTGTGATTTCTACGGCGGTTCGCTCGCGGGTATCCGGGAGAAGCTTGACTACCTCGCAGGGCTCGGGGTGACGGTCCTTTACCTGAACCCCATATTCAAGGCGCGCTCCAACCACCGCTACGACACGGGCGACTACGAGTGCGTTGACCCTTTGCTGGGTGACGAGGAAGATTTCGTCGCGCTTTGCAGGGAGGCGCGTGAGCGGGGCATCCGTATCCTGCTCGACGGCGTTTTCAGCCACACCGGCGCGGACAGCCGCTATTTCAACAAGTACGGGCGATACCCGGAGACCGGCGCCTGGCAGGAGGCGACCGGCAACGGCTATTCGCCGTACGGCAGCTGGTATGGCTTCCATCGCCAGGGTGATCAGCTGTTCTACGATTCCTGGTGGGGGTTTCCCGATCTGCCCAGCGTCAACGAGCACGACCTGACCTACCGGGAGAACATCACCGGGCCGGACGGGATTGCCCGCCATTGGCTGCGCCTGGGCGCGTCGGGCTGGCGCCTGGACGTGTCCGACGAACTGCCGGACGGCTTCCTCAGGGAGCTTCGCCTGGCTGTCCGGGCTGAGCGGGAAGACGCCGTTCTGCTTGGCGAAGTCTGGGAGGATGCCAGCAACAAGATCAGCTACGGCAGCTACCGCGATTTCCTGTTCGGCCGCACCCACGACCACGTGATGGGCTACCCGTTCCAGCAAGCCCTGATCGGCTTCCTGTCCGGCCAGTTCGCGGCCGAGCGGATGCATCATCTCCTGGAAACGCTGCGTGAACATTACCCGCCCGCCGCCCAGGCCGCCTCGTTCAACTTGATCAGCAGCCACGACACGATGCGCGCCCTGACCGCGCTGGCCGGACCGCCGGATCCCGGCAGCCGCGAGATCCAGGCCCGGGTGTTCCTGACGCCGGAGCAGCGCGCCCATGGCGAAGACCTGCTGCGCCTGGCTGTCCTTTTCCAGATGACCAGCCCGGGTTGTCCTGTCGTTTACTACGGCGACGAAACGGCCATGGAAGGGTATCGCGACCCGTTCAACCGGCGCACCTTCCCCTGGGGCCGGGAAAACCGGGCGATGCAGGACTGGTTCGCCGCTCTGGGGCGCCTGCGCCGGGAATGGGCGGTACTTCAGCGCGGGGACTGGACGATTCTGCACGCGCACGGCGACTGCGTCGTCATGAGCCGCAGCCTTGATGAAGGCCTGGCGGATGCCGGTCAGCCCCGCCATGTCCTGGTTGCCGTCAACCGCAGCCGCGAGGCGCACAGCCTCGAACTGGACGGCCGTACGATCCGCCTGAACCCGACAGGCTGGCTGTTCGAGGCAGACGGCCGGCCGGTGGCGCTTCCTGCCGCTGAACCAAACGATTCTTAAACTGAAGAAAAGAAGAGAGGTATTTGTGATGACCCAATCCGCCTTATTCGCCCCGATGGCCTATACCCGATACGAAGCCAGCCAGACGCTGCCGGAAAAGTTCGCGCGTCTGCTCAAGCGCAGCGGCCTGGCCGAACGCGTCAAGGGCAAGCAGGTCGCGATCAAGATGCACGTCGGCTCCGGTGTCTCCTATTCGACGATCCCGCCTGTCTTTGTCCGCAAGCTGGTCGATTTTGTCCTTGGCCACGGCGGCAAGCCGTTTATCACGGACCACTATGTCGCGGGACGCCACCCGGAACAGCGCGGCTACACCGAGCACAATCTGGGCTGCCCCATCCTCGAAGGCTGCGGCCACCTGGGCAAGTATTATTACACCAAGCCGCTCGACTACAAGACCTTCCGGCATGTCGACATCGCCGGCCTGGTTCACGACGCCGATGTCCTGATCAATTTTTCCCATGTCAAGGGGCACGGTTCCTGCGGATTCGGCGGCGCCTGCAAGAACATCGCCATGGGCTGTGTCACGGACCGGACGCGCCACGAGATCCATGGCCTGGAGGGCGGTCTCGTCTGGGACGCGGACAAATGCACCCACTGCGGCAAATGCATCACAGCCTGCAACCACGACGCCAACAGTTTCTCCAAGCCTGGCAAAGACGGCGTCTACGAAGTTAACTACCACCACTGCACCTTGTGCCAGCACTGCGTCAAGATCTGTCCGACCGGCGCGATCACGCTGGACTCGCACAACTACACCGATTTCCAGACTGGCATGGCCCTGTGCACCAGGACGGTCCTGGACACGTTCGCCCCAGAGGACATCTACCACATCAACGTCCTCACGGCGATCACGGCCCTGTGCGACTGCTGGGGCATGACGACCCCGTCGCTGGTGCCGGATATCGGGATCATGGCCGGGCCGGATATCGTGGCGGTCGAGCGCGCCTCGCTGGACGCGATCAAGATCGAGGATCTGATCCCGGTCGGCATACCGCAGGGCATGGAGCTTTCCGGCAGCGGACACCTTTTCCAGCAACTGCACGGCAAAGACCCGTTTGTCCAGCTCGACAAGCTCGAGGAAGCCGGCCTGGGCAGCCAGGACTACAAGCTGGTCACGGTGAAATAGGCATCAGCTGAGCGCAAAGGAAAAAGGACCTGGAGGCTGGTTGGCTTCCGGGTCCTTTTCAGGTGTGCGGGCAATCTTCTTAAAACAATCTTAATCACTTGTGCCATTGGAACTTAAGAATGATTGGGGCAGAATAAAGGCGGAGGATAAACCTATGCACAACATCCTGATTTGCGACGACGAGCCAGATATCGTTTCCGCCCTGAAGATCTACCTGCAAGCCGAAGGCTACGCGACCCTTTCGGCCCGGACCGGCCGGGAAGCGCTCAGGCTGGCCGCCGAAAACGACATCCACCTGATCCTTCTGGACATCATGATGCCCGAGATGGACGGGATCACGGCCCTGGCCAGGCTGCGTGAGACCTGCAACGTGCCGGTCATCTTGCTGACGGCCAAGAGCGAGGACACCGACAAGGTGCTGGGGCTGAACATCGGGGCGGACGACTATGTCACCAAGCCCTTCAATCCGGTCGAAGTACTGGCACGCGTCAAGTCGCAGCTGCGCCGCTACCTGACCTTGGGCAGCCGCACCGCCCGGGATGACGCACCCGCACGCTATACGGTCGGCAGCCTGGAACTCGACGACAGGGGCAAGCAGGTCCTGCTGGACGGCGAACCGGTCAGTTTGACCCCGACGGAGTTTGAGATACTAAAGCTCCTGATGCAGCATCCCGGCGAAGTGCTGTCTCCCCGCGACATCTATCGCAAGGTCTGGAACGGAGAACCCTACGGCGCCGAGAGCACGATCGCCGTGCACATCCGCCACCTGCGTGAAAAGATCGAGATCAACCCCGCGGAACCGCGCCTGCTCAAGGTGGTCTGGGCCCAGGGCTACAAGCTGGACGGAGGAACGAGACCATGAGACATCTGACACACAGCTTGCCCGCGAAGATCGCGGCTGTTTTCCTGATCACCGCCGTGCTCCTGCTCACGTTGCTGGCAGGAGCGATGGCGTTTGCCGGCGTCGCCTTCAGTTTGCAGGCGGGGACGGCGGACATCGCGCGCCGGCAGGTTGCCGAGAGCTACCTGTACCGTTACGGCCAGCAGGTGGCCCAGGACTTTTCCCTGGGCCAGGACCTTGCCAGCCGCTACGGGCAGGCCAATTACATGATCACCATTCGGGACACGGCCGACCAAGTGATCTGGAGCAATTACGACGAGTCCGTCCCCGTGCTGACCGCTTTCACCGCGCGCCAGAGTGTCGATCCGCATCCCGTGACCAGCAGCACCGCTCAGGGTTCTGAAACCACCTGGGTGGCCCAGGCCGAATACAACATCACGCTCTACGCCAAATCCGACATGAACCGCCAGGACGCGATGGGCTATCTCGTGTCCCTCGTCGACACCAGCATGCGCCAGCAGGCTGTCTTCATCACCTTGACCGTACTCGGTATTCTGCTGTTTTTGGTCCTGCTGGTCTTCCTGTTCTGCAGCGTGGGCCGGCGCAAGGGCCACGAGGGCATCGTGCTCAACCGGGCCGACCGGATCCCGTTCGATCTGTTCAGCGCGTTTTTCCTGGCGCTGGCCGCGATCCAGGGCTCGGCCATGTCGCGATTTTACTACACGGGCGGGTTCAGCGACATTGTCGTCATCCTGCTCCTAGCCATCCTTGCCATCGTCGACTTCCTGCTCCTGCTCTGGTATGTGCTCAGCATCGCGGCCCGGATCAAGGCCGGCACGCTGCTAAGCAACACCATCGTCTTCTGGCTGCTGCGCCTGGCCTGGCGGATCCTGTGCGCGATCGGCCGGGGCATCCGCCAGATCCCCTGGGTCTGGAAGGTGCTGCTGGTGGTCGGAACGGTTTTTCTGGCCAATGTGCTGACAGCCGTGGCTGAGCGTGCGCCCGTCAGTTTGCTGCTCGGCCTGCTGGAGGCCATGGTGCTGGGGCCGCTGGTGCTGCTGGTCGCGCACAACCAGCGAAAGCTCAAGCTGAGCGCCGAGCGGATCGCATCCGGCGAGTTAGCCGGATCCGTCGACACCAGCCGCATGCTGTGGGACTTCAAGCGCTTCGGTGCCAGCCTGAACAGCATCCAGGGCGGCCTCTCCCGGGCGGTCGAGGCGCGCATGAAAAGCGAACGCTTCAAGACGGAGCTGATCACCAATGTCTCGCATGACCTGAAGACCCCGCTGACCTCGATCATCAACTATGTCGGGCTGATCAAACAGGAGGAGCTGCCTTCTGAAAAGCTCCAGGGCTATGTCGATGTGCTCGACCGCCAGTCAGCCCGGCTTAAAAAGCTGACCGACGACCTGGTTGAGGCGTCCAAGGCATCGACCGGCAACCTGACGGTCAATCCGGAACCGGCCGACATCGGGGTGCTGCTCACCCAGATGGCGGGCGAATACGCCCAGCGGCTCGAAGAGCTCCAGCTCGAGCTGATCCTCAGCCAGCCGGACGAACCGGTGCGGGTGCTGGCCGACGGCCGCCACCTGTGGCGCGTCTTCGATAACCTGATGAGCAACATCTGCAAGTACGCCCAGCCCGCGACCTGCGTCTACGTGAACCTGGAAACGGATGCCGGTGAGGTCCGGATCACCTTCCGCAACATCTCCCGCTCTCCGCTCAACATCTCCAGCGAGGAACTCATGGAACGCTTTGTCCGCGGGGACAGCGCGCG
>JAAZFW010000358.1 GCA_012511525.1 Clostridiaceae bacterium | reverse complement strand
GGGAGCTGGGCCTGCCGGACCTGCCGATCCATGTCGACGAGTACGGCTTCACGGACACGACCGGCGTCTGGACCGACTCGCTGAAAAACGCCGCCGGCGTGCTGGTGGCCATGATCCAGTCCGGCGACCTGCCCGACCTGTTCATCCATCCCTGGTGCACGTACCACAACCCCAAGCTGCAGATGTCCTTCACCCAGTACATCACGCTCGATGACGGAGCGATTGTGCCGACGCCCAACGGCCACGCGATGCGCGCCCTGGCGCTGCAAAAGCAAAGCCGGCTGGCCGCCGCCGGTAAGATGTCTTATAACACGGCTGTCCTGGCGACAGGCGACATCAGCGGGGTGGCGGTCCTGGCGACCAACGCCAGCGGCCATCCGCTGCCGGTCGAGATCATGGTCGGCAACCTGCCCGCGGGCGACAAGGTTGTCACGCAGTACCTGGTCGACCGGGTGCACAACAACCTGCTCACTGGTCCGCAAACCCGAAGCCTTCTGATCACCGAACGAAAACCGCTGGCACAGGAGCAGGTGCAGCTGTCGGCCGTGCTGGATGACTACGCCTTTGCGCTCTGGTTGATCGAACCGGCCTGAAACGGGTGAATTTTATCAGGGCCTGACATGTTTTTTCAACGAAATGAATCCTGTCAGGCCCAAAACGCAAAAAGCCCCGGCAATCGGCTGCCGGCGGCTTTTTTGCGTCTTATTTTTGTCGTTTTTGCAAAAATAGTTATCAGGAATTTTGACAATTCATGCCATCTTCGTTGCCAAAACGACCTCGGGAGGCTATAATCATATGCACAAAACATCTTATTTGATGTGCTGAAGATGTTGTGCGGGCCCGCCTTGCGGGCAGGAAGGATCTGGCTATGGCTGGCTGTCTGCTGCGCATTCGCGAAATTATGAACTCGCTGACGCCCAAGGAAAAGAAAGTGGCGTCCTATATTCTGGAATACCCGGCGGAGGTGGTCGGCCACTCGATCGAGGAGCTGGCCCGGATCAGCCAGGTCAGTATTTCGACCGTTGTCCGGCTGTGCAAGAGCCTGGGTTATTCCGGCTACAAGGAACTGCTGCGCATGCTCTCGACCGACCTGGTCCTGATGCAGCAGGACTCGATCACCTACACGGACGTCCGCCCTGGCGACTCCATCGACATGATCGTGCGCTCCGTCAGCATGAGCAACACCAAGGCGATTGAAAATACCTTGTCGGTGCTTGACGAAAAAGAGCTCCTGCGCGCGATCGATGTCATCTGCCAGGCCGAGCGGGTCGACTTTTACGGCGTCGGCTCGTCCGGAAACGTCGCCCTCGACGCCAACAACAAGTTCATGCGCATCAACAAGATCTCCATCGCCAGCCAGGACCCCCATGTCCAGATTCTGTCGGCCACGACCCTGAAGGCGGGCGATGTCGCCGTGCTCATCTCCTATTCCGGCGAAACCATGGATATCCTGGAGACGGCGGAAATCGTGCGCCAGTCCGGCGCGACAATCATCAGCATCACGCGGCTGGGCAAGAACCCGCTCTCCGAGCTGGCGGATATCCGCCTGTACAGCTCCTCGGTCGAGGGGATGGTGCGCTCCGGCGCGATGAGCTCGCGCATCGGGCAGCTGAATATCATCGACATTCTTTATACGGCCGTCACCAGCTGCGAGTACGACAAGGTCAAGCCCTACCTGGACAGGACGCGTATCGCCACCTCGCATAAACGGGTGCGCAGCAGCTGACATCAGCCACAGCACGAAGGAGGAAGCAACATGGAGCATCTTGGTTTATCGCTGCCGGTCAAAAACATCCCTGCTTTGGATCCGCAATTCGTCCCGCTGGCCGCATTCTGGAAAGCCTACCGCGAAAAGGCGTCACAGCCGCTGGCCATCGTGGTCGAAGCCGGCCCGGACCAGCGCGCGGTTCTGCATACGCACGTGCACGGGACGCCGGACATGGCCGCCGCGGACGCCTACATGGTCGACCGGCTGGTTAAGACATTGCTCTGGCAAAAGGGCGGGCACCAGGTCACGATCTGCGGCAGCCGGCCGCTTTTCGAACAGATCGCCCGCGCCTACCAGCCGGGCGGCTCGCGGGCATTTGACGCCGCGTTCATGGCGCGCGTTTACGAACAGCCCTTTTCGGTCCACGCGCTGGACTATGACCAGACACCGGAATCGTCCAGCCAGTCGGTCTCCGTCGGGCGTCACCTGGACGGCTGCCGGATCGGCTTCGATGCCGGCGGCAGCGACCGCAAGGTGTCCGCGGTCATCGACGGCGAGGCGGTTTTCAGCGAAGAGGTCGTCTGGCTGCCCAAGGAGCAGGCCGACCCTAATTACCATTACCAGGGCATCCTCGAGGCTTTCCGCGCGGCCGCGGCACGCATGCCGCGCGTCGACGGGATCGGGATCTCCTCGGCCGGTATCTACATCAACAACCGGACGATGGTCGCCTCCCTCTTCCTCAAGGTCCCGGACGACCTGTTTGAGGCCAAGGTCAAGGATATCTTTATCCGGGCCGCCCGCGCGATCGGTCCCGATATCCCGGTCGTTGTCTGCAATGACGGTGACGTGTCGGCCCTGGCCGGCGCGATGAGCCTGGATTCGGGTGAGGTGCTCGGCTTGGCAATGGGCACCAGCGAGGCCGGCGGTTACGTCGACGAACATGGTAACATTACGGGTTGGCTAAACGAATTGGCCTTCGTGCCGGTCGACGCCAACCCCGGAGCGATGGCCGACGAGTGGTCCGGCGACATCGGCTGCGGCGTCAAGTATTTTTCCCAGGACGGCGTGATCAAGCTGGCGCCGCGTGCCGGCATCGACCTCTCCGCAGCCGCGACACCGGCCGGGAAACTGAAAATCGTCCAGAAACAGATGGAGGCGGGCGACGAGCGGGCCGCAGCGATCTATAAAAGTATCGGATGTTATCTCGCGCACGGCCTGGCATGGTATAATGAATTTTACAAAATGAAGCATGTCCTGCTGCTGGGGCGCGTGATGAGCGGCAAGGGCGGCGACCTGATCCTGGAAGAGGCGAAACGTGTGCTCGCCGACGAATATCCTGAAGTCACTTTGCTGCCCGCGCTGCCGGATGAGAAATTCCGGCGCATCGGCCAATCGGTCGCGGCGGCCAGCTTGCCGGACATCAGAAAAAGAGGTTGACCGTCATGCTGATCAAGAACGCCACGATTTACCGAGATGATTTCCAGTTTCACCAGGGCGACCTGGCTATCGCCAACGGGCGCTTTGCCGCCCAGTCCCAGGACAGCGAGAGCATCGACCTGACCGGCAAGTTTGTCCTGCCTGGCCTGATCGATATTCATTTTCACGGCAATTCCGGCGCGGACTTTTCAGACGGCAATGATGAGGGCCTGCTGCGCATCGCCCGTTACTTGCTGCAAAATGGAATTACGTCCTTCTCGCCGGCCTCGATGACCCTTCCGGAAGACCAGATCGGGGCAGCTTTTGCCACAGCGCGCCGGCTCGCCGATGAGCAGCCGGACGGCGCGGCGCGCATCCGGGGGATCACGATGGAAGGTCCGTTTTTCAACGCCGCCAAGAAAGGCGCCCAGAACGCCGATTACCTGCAAATGCCGAATTTTGATGTCTTTGATCGTCTGAACCGGGATTCCGGCGGCATGGTCAAGATCGCCTGCGTCGCACCGGAGCTGCCCGGAGCGCTGGACTTTATCGCCAGGGCCAGCCAGGTCTGCACCGTCTCGGTCGCCCACACAACCGCCAATTACGATCAAGCCAAGGCCGGCTTTGATGCCGGGGCCCGGCATGTCACCCATCTTTACAACGCCATGCCGCCGCTTGCCCACCGCGAACCGGGCGTAATCGGCGCCGCCGCCGAAAACCCGGCGGTCACGGCCGAGCTGATCACCGACGGGATCCACATCCACCCCAGCGCCGTGCGGGCCGCCTTCACCTTGTTCGGACCCGAGCGCATCGTCCTGGTCAGCGATTCCATGATGGCCTGCGGCATGGCTAATGGCGAATACATGCTGGGAGGTCAGAAGGTTACCGTTAACGGGCGCAAGGCCACCTTGGCCGACGGCACCATCGCCGGGTCGGCCACCAACCTGTTTGACTGCATGCGGACCGCCATCGATTTCAATATCCGGCCGGAAGACGCCATTCGGGCGGCGACCAGCAACCCCGCCCGCGTGATCGGGGCGGATCAGGAAGTGGGCAGCATCGCGGCCGGCAAGGTCGCCGACTTTATCGTCTGCAATCCCGATTGGTCCTTGTACACCGTTTACAGCGCGGGAAAAAAGGTGACGCGCGCCTGAAAGAGGGTTCGTTATGAAACAAAACGCGATCCTGCATCCTGAGGTCGCCGTGCGGCTCCTGACGCCGGCCGACGACGGACACCAGTATTTCTTTGGCTATTACGATCTGCCGGCCATCAGCGGCAATGGCTCGCTGCATCTGGTCAACCGGGTGCCGTTCCGCGACCGTCTGCCCCGGTCCGGCGATGTCGCCGACCTGTGTTTGCTCGATTTGACCCGCCCGGACCAGGCGCCGGTCCCGTTCGCGCAAACCAGCGCCTGGAATTTCCAGCAGGGCGCGCTGGCCCAGTGGGTGCCGGAAGGGTCGTCGGAACAGGTTCTGTACAACGACTGGAACGGCAAGACGTACGAGACGGTGATCTGCCGTCCGGCCACAGGCCAGGAACGGCGGATCGGAAAACCGGTTGCGACGGTCTCGCCCGACGGGCGCTGGGGCTTGTCGCTTAACTTCGACCGCATTTGGGATTTCCGTCCCGGTTACGGCTATTGCTGCCAAAAAGACCGCTGGACAGACGATCCCCAGCCTGAGGAGGACGGCATTTGGCTGGTTAACCTGCTCTCCGGTGACAGCCGTCTGCTGATCAGCTACGCGCAGTTGGGTATGCTGTACAACGATTCCCCCGAGCTCGAGAACCGGAAAATCGTCGTCAACCACATCACCTTCAACCGCACGTCGGACCGCTTCCTGTTCCTGGTCCGTTTCTTCCCCGAGCCGGGCGGTCATTGGCTGACCGGTCTGGGCACGGCCGATTTGTCCGGCATTGTCTACAAGCTTCGCCCGTACACGTACGCCTCGCACTACCATTGGCGCGACGGGCGGACGATCCTGATCCACGCCGATCCCGGCACCGGCAAAGCACTGGTCGAACTCGACGACCTGAGCCAGAACACCCGTGTTTATGATCCGGATTTTTTCAGCCAGGACATTCACTGCAGCTATTCGCCGGACCGGCGCTGGATCGTCGGTGACGGCTACCCGGACAAGGACGGCTACCGGGCGATCCAGCTCTACGACCGCCACAGCAAAAAGGGCCTGGTGGTCGGGCGCTTCCAATCCCCGGCTGTCCCTGTCGTCGACATCCGCTGCGACCTGCATGTGCGCTGGCACCCAAGCGGGCGCGCGATAACCTTTGATTCGACCCACGAGGGCTTTCGCGGGGTTTACTTCATGGACCTGGGGAACGTGATCGACGCATCCGGGCATTGACAACCACAATCCCTGCACTGACCAGGAGCAGAGCCAGCAGGCTGTTCCAGGCCAGGATCTGTTCGTGCAGGATCAGGCTGGAGGTCAGCATGCCGACGACCGGCACGCCGAACTTGAAGACGGCGATCTCGGAAACCGGGTTGTGTTTGAGTAACATCATCCACAGGATATAGACCAGGGCGACCGAAACAGACAGGAAAGCCAGGGCCAGCAGGGCCGCAGGCCGTTTCAGGGCGATTTGACCGCCGCCGGCCAAGCCGGGCACGAGCAGGACGAATCCGCCCAGCAGCTGCTGCCAGCCTGTCAGCAGGAGCGGGTCGCGATTTGCGGCCAGTTT
>JAAZFW010000357.1 GCA_012511525.1 Clostridiaceae bacterium | reverse complement strand
TCCTGATCGCACCGGAAAGTGACCGGTCGTCCTGGGCAGTCACGCCATCAAGACGCATGGCTTCAAAGTCCGCCTGCCCGGTCCCCTGGCGCACCACAAGTGTGCCTGGCGAAAAAGACAGGCTGGGTGCCTTGTTGTCGATGCAGCCGATGGTCACATACGAGTAAAAGGTCAGGCCAACCGCGTCACGGGCAGTCAGCTGGTAGCTGCCGTTCGCGGCGACGGACAGCTCGATCCAGTCGCACTCGTTCCGGTCTGCTTCATCGCCGCTGTAGCGGCTGGGGTCGAGCAGGCCGTCCTGGTTCTTATCGACCGGCGCGGCGACCTGGTATGTGGTTCCGTTGAAAACGAGTTCGCCGGCCTCGCTCATGGTCGCGTAGAAAGCAAGCGGTCCCGCCGTACTGCTTGAGCCGTCAGGCGGAATGCCGGAGACGACGATGTCCGGCGGGATGTCGTCGATCCCGGTCACGGTTACGGTCTCCGTCTCGCTGTTGCCGGCGGCGTCGACAAAGCGGTAGGTATAGGTGCCGTTGCGGATGATCTCTTGTTCGATGACATCTGTTTCACGGTACAGCCGCCCGGATTCGCCGCAGTCGAGGGCGTAGACCGGTTCAGAAAAGTCAGAAAAGCGGACCATGACGGACAGAACCTTGCTGCCGTCTGTGGGCTGGTCATTCGACGTGATCCACCAGGGGCCGTAATAGTCGATCACATTCCGGCCCAGCGAAGCTTCGTCTGTCCCGAGCGCCTTGTATCCGACCAGGCCGTTCTGCCCCGTCATGACCAGCCGGATGCTGAGGTTGTCGAGAAAACGGACCTGGGCGCTGTTCGCGTCGTAGGACAGCTCGAGGTAGTAATGGTGCCAGGACTGCGGATCCTGGTAGCCGGTTCCATCCCAGACCTGCCAGCCGACCTGGGCGATCGGGGTGTTGAAGGTCAGCCCCACGGTGACGGGATCACGGGAGATTTGCGGCGGCAAATGGCGAACCGCCTGGCCGGACGGATCGATCAGGCAAGGCGACCACCAGTCGACCGACGCCGCCGGCACCGTTCCGTCGAGATCCGTTACGGTCGCGGTCAAATGGCCGCGCACGCCAAGGACATCCTTGATCAGGAACTGCTGGGTCATGTTGGCGGTGAAGTCGAAAACATACTGGCCAAAATACGGCGAAGCCGGATCCGTCACTCGGGCCAGCCCGGCAGGATCGATCACGCTGACCGTCCCCGCCGCGTTGTCCGGGTCCGTGTTGTCCGACAAGGCGATGTATGCCCGGCGGCCGGTCACGCCGCCTGGAACAGCGGCGATCGGGACATAGGTGAAGCGGCCGGGCGGCGCCGCGCTGTCCACGTGGCGCGTCTCGATCGGCAGGATCGAGCGATTGTTGTTCTGGTCGATGATGACCAGCGTGAACGCCGTGTTGGCGCGCACGATCAGGTCGTCGCCGCTGATCTCCACACCGGGCACCGAACCCGTCGGGCTGGAAAGAAAGGTCATTCCGGACAGTTCGTCCGCCGTCAGGCTGATGCCCGGCCGGATCAGCAGCCGGGTCAGGCTGTCGTCGCGGATGGTAAAATCAAGCATCCAGGCGGCCGTCAGCTGAATCGGGCTCTTCTGGCCGATGACCGTATCCAGAAGGCCCGCCAGCGTACCGGCCGGAGCCAGGTCTTCGCGGGAAGCAAAGGTCTCGTATTGGAAACCGTCCGACGGCCCGTCGTAGGCGTACAGGTTCAGGCTGTAGTCCGGCGCGGTCGTGTCCACGACCGGTTCGGCCAGGATCTCGACCGGCAAGGTGACCGTGATGGGTACTCCCGCGTTGCCGGCCAGGTCGGCATATTCGAAGGTGTAGCTGGTCAGTCCGCCATAGGCGAACACGATGGAGGCCGCTTTGCTGTTGATACCCGTGACCGGTTCCGCGCACACGAGCCAGGCCTCAACCTGGCGGCTGGTCGCCGTCACGCCGGATGGCGGTTCAGAAGACGCAAATTCATGGTAGAACCAGCGGACGGCAGCCGCCGGCACGGTGCGGTCGATCTGGCTGACCGCGATTTCGCGAACCTTGGCCGTACTGCCGGCCGGTTGGACCTGGACTGGGATCTGACCGTTCTGGTCCATGACGACCGTCACGGACGACCGGTCGGCGGATACGGTTTGCGACATCGCACCGGGGATCGCGTCCGGCAGGCTCAGTTCGGTTCCGGATACGGCCGCGGTGATTTCGGCGGTGACCGAACCGGATGTGGCCGTCGATGGGGTCAGGACGACATCGAGGCCATACGCACCGAACGCGCTGACCGCGATGGTCTCCTCGCGGCCGGTTCCGAACAGGTCAACGTATTCAATCGTCTGGGTGCCGTCAGAAAAGATCGGCAGGTCCTGCCACTGGCTGCCGAAGGTCTGCGGACTGCCGTCAGCATTTGACGGGCGGCCGCCGGCGGGTGTCTCCAGGACTACCGGGGCCGTGAAATTCAGCCGCACCCGGTCATCCACCAGCACCGCGCCGCTGCAGTGCGTCGCCTGGGTCGTCACCTGGCCGCTGAAGGTCAGCGGCACGCTGCTGTTGCCGGCCTGATCGACGGCCGCGACGGTCAGTGTGCGCTC
>JAAZFW010000356.1 GCA_012511525.1 Clostridiaceae bacterium | reverse complement strand
TCCGTTGGTGCCGTCGTCTCTGTTGGTGCCGTCGTCTCCGTTGGTGCCGTCGTCTCTGTTGGTGCCGTCGTCTCCGTTGGTGCCGTCGTCTCTGTCGGTGCCGGATCCGAGTTGCGTTCGATGATCGCCGAGATCGGGCGATAGCGGCTCTTGGCCAGGGTTTCCTTCTTGATGATCTTGCCGTCCTTGTACCAGACCTTGTAGGATGTCGCCAGCTGGCCGATATGTTCTTCGCGAATGACAACTTCTTCGCCAGGTTTTAACTTCTTGTTCTCCTTGTAGGTCGGCGGATCGACTTCAATGTAGCCTTCATGGGTCGAGGTCAGCTTGATGCTGACGCCGGAGCCCAGCGAACGGCCGTAGATCTGGAAAACAACGTTCGGTTTGCTGAACCAGGCAACCACCGCGATCGGCTGATCCGTGTTGTTGCGGAACTTGAAGTCGGCGCCGCCCCAGTTAACCGTCGCGTCCAGGCCGATTGGCACATATGTGCTCGGCCAGGAATGCGGATAGCGCTCGATGATCTCGAGGTCAGCCATGGCCACGGCATGGTAGAGTGTCGTGTTAGGCTGGCAGATGCCGCCGCCATAAATATCGTCTTCCAGGATGCCGTTGATAATGCCGCCTGCCGGTTTGAAGCCGGTTTCCTTGGTCCGCTCGCCGATATGGCCGTTAAAGGAAAAGGTTTCGCCTGGATTAAGCACCAAACCGTTTATTTTCTGGCAGATCAGGCGAATGTTCTCGTTGCGGTTGGCGTTGTTAGACGCGACCGTGCGGGCATCGGAGACCAGCCCCAGGTTCTTGCCCATTTCGGCGGCGGTCAAACCGGCCCAGGTCTGTTCGCCGGTGACGGCCACCTTGGCGCCCAAGCTGCCGTTTTGCAACTGCTCGGCCACGAGAGCCTGGCAGGCGGCCAGGTCCATGGCGAAGCCGGGTGTGCGATCGGCGAAGACAAATGTCTTGTTCTTGGTGTCAAAATCAACAGCTTTGGCACCCTGCGCGGCCACATTGACTTGTTCGGCCACCGTCGTCAGCATTGCCTGAAGCTTGGCTTCGTCCCAGGACAGAGTCGTAGCCAGCTTGAGCGGTTTTTCCTTAAGGGCCGTGATCACCGCGTAGCGAGCCCGAATCTGTTCATTCTCATCTTTCGCGTCACTGCTCCGCCCTGTCTGCCAGGCTTCTTCGAGCACCTCCAGCCAGTCGGAGGACAGCCCGATGTCTGCCCCGGTCAGCGCGAACGTTTTGTCACCCAATGTCAGTTCGACAGCGGTCTCTTCGGCCAGGCTGCTTTGCTTTTCGTATAGCTGGCTGCGCACATCGGTGTAGCTTTTGCCTGCCAAATCCTGTTCGTCAAGCCAGATGCCCTGATAAAAGACATCCTGCTCGACAGCAGCGACCATTTTCTGCCATTCCGGATCCACCGTCGTTTCCGCAGGCGTCGGGCTGTTGGTTGGCTGCGATGTCGTCGGCGCGCTTTCGGTGTGGATCGGCCGATCCTTGTCGAGCCGGCTCCAGGCATAGTATCCGCCCACGCTGGCCACAAGGACGACCAGTAGGATAACAGGCACAATCCAGACATGATTCTTGCCTCTGGGGGCATTTCGGGTCTTAACCATTGTGACAACGCCTTTCGCTTTGCTTATTCATATACTATGGAATGATGCGGCGGATCGAGATAATCGGGTTACGGCTGAAATTGACCGTCGACTGCTTGACTTTTCCGGCAGTGTAGGATGCGTGAATATACTCGCCGCTGCCGATGTAAATGCCCACATGGTCGCAAACACCATACGGCGAACTCCAGTCAAAGCACAGGATATCGCCGATTTGGATGTTGCTGCTCGACACTTTCGTGCCGGCACGCGCCTGGTCCTTGGCGGACCGGGGCAGCGTGATGTTGAACAGCTCCTTGTAAATATACGTCGTCAGGCCGGAACAGTCAAAGCCGCCCGGTGATTCAGCGCCGTAGACATATTTGGTTCCAAGCGTCGATTTCGCCAGGTCGACGATCGCCTGCTTCTGTGCGGCGGTCAGCCCGGAAGAGGTGTCGTTCGAGGGGGCTTCGGTCGGTGCTGCCGTCGGCTGCGGCTTGACCTCGGTGGTGGAAATCAAATCATTGTACACATAGCCGACCTTGCCGTCCGCATTTTTGACCTGGGACCAGTACTGGCCGATCCCCGTCCTGTTGAGCGCGTCCCCCAGGACAGCCGTGTACAGGATACTCGTATCGGTGCGCGGCAGGGCCCGGATATTGGCTTTGGACGACTTGATGTAGACGGTGCTGTCGTCCGGTTTAAAATCGGCCGGATCCAGCGGTTCCTGAACGACACCGTTGCGGTCGGTTTCCAGAGGTGATCCGGTCGGCTCCGGCTTCGCAGTCGGCTCCGGCTTCGCAGTCGGCTCCGGCTTCGCAGTCGGCTCCGGCTTCGCAGTCGGCTCCGGTTTCGGGGTCGGCGTCGCGGTCGCGGCCGGTGCCGGTTTGCTGATATAACTTTCGGATATCAAGTCGCTGTAAACATAACCGGTTTCGCCGTCAGCGTTCTTAACCTGCGCCCAGTACTGGCCCACGCCCGTGCGGGTCAGGCGATCGCCCATGACGGCTGCTGCGATAATCTCGGCATCGGTACGCGGCTGGCTGCGAATATTGGCATGGAAGGCCTTGACATAAACGGTATGGTCATCCGGTTCAAAATCCTCAGCAGACAGCGGTTCCTGCACGATGCCGCTGCTGTCAACCTCAAGCGGAACCTGTGTCGGCGCAGCGGTCGGCATCGATGTCGGTGTTGCAGTCGGCATGCTCGTCGGGGTTGGTTCCAAGGTCGGCACAGCGGTAGGCGCCTGGGTCGCGGCTGCGGTGGCGGCCGGATCCCCGAGATACCAGGTGTCCCAGTAATCACCGCGATGAAACGCGTCATATTGATCCAGATCCGGCTCATAGCTTCCTGCGGACGGGGCCTGCTGCACAGAACCAGGGTGGGGTTCAGGCGTGAGAACCGGGACGCCCCGGCCCGGGCCGATCGCGGCGTACAGAACCAGTGTCACGAGAACCAGGACGACCGTAACGGATGGCAACAGGCGCAGCGCGCGCGTCACCATGCCGGATAGCCGGTTTGAAACCTCAGGATGCCGGAACGCACCGTGACGGGGCGCGTCGCCTTCATGGCCGTCTGGCCTGATCTTGTCGGACAGTTTTTTCATACATTCTCCCGTAACGTGCCGCAGCAAAACATCATCCCGGTGTCGCCCTTGATGATGTTGCCTGCTGACATTATACACGAATCATGCCCAACAAAAAACAAGATGTCAAGAAAATCAGCAGAATAACGGAGAACAAAAGAAATTTTCGTCCGTTTCGCAGCTTAATATGATCATATGCCAATAATCCGGCATAAAAACAAGCACCGGCCGTTGGACCGGTGCTTGTTCAGGTTTCGGAAAGATGGCGTCAGCCGATGTCCACTTTGCGGACAATCTTTTTATCCGGCTCGCGCTTGGGCAGTTCCAGATGCAAGATGCCCTTCTCCATTTTGGCCTTGATGTTTTCTGCGTCGATGTTCTCGATGTTGAAGCTGCGGGTCATCGAGCAGCAGCGCCGCTCGCGGCGCAGATACTTGTCCTCCTTGACATCTTCCTTTTCGTCCACATTGACCGAAATGGTCAGGATGTTGTCGTCAACTTCAATGTTGACTTGTTCTCGGTCGATGCCGGGCAGTTCGGCCTCCAGAAGGTAAGCCTTGTCATTCTCGCTGATGTCGACCCGCATAAAGCCGCTGCGGTTGTAAAACGTCGGAAAGATCGCATCGTTAAAGAAATTTTCAAACAGCTTATCCATGTCCCAGGCACGTTCTGCGCTTGCGTTTTGTAACTGATTCCTTCTCCGATCAAAGGGTACCAAACCAAACATAATGAGCACCTCCTGTTTGACTTTGTTTGACTTTTACAATTTCATTATAGTCAAAGAAGGACTAACTTCAACGAACTTGACGTGAAATAATTGTTACAATTCTGTAAACAAGCCTAACAGTCATGACATTTATGTTGCATGTTCCACTATCATTCTCTTTATATATCGTCTATACAGACTTGACTATCAGGATATAACGATTCTATTGCTCTACTTCCCTGCGCAGGACATAATCGTCCATCACGAATCCGCCGCCGATATCCGTGACGATTGCATCAACGCAGGAAAACCCCAATTTTTTATATGCTTCGATCGATCCTGTGTTGTGCTTGTTGACCGTCAGCCAGATGGATTGCTTCTTGTCCCGCCGGCAGCGCGCCACCAGGTGGTCGAGAAGCGTTTTGGCGAGCCCCTGGCCGCGATATGCTTTTTTCACATACAGCTTGCTGAGGAAGCAATCGCCATAGCCCGTTTTGTCGCTGTACGCCATATAGGCTGCCATGTCCGTTCCGCAATCAAGCCAGACGTAGGTGACATGGCAGCTTTGGATATCCTGCCAGATCTGCTCAGCGCTTTGGTAGCGGTCCAGCATGTAGGTTACCTGCTCGGCTCCGATCAGGCTGGTATAGTGTTCGGTCCAGATCTCCCGGGCCAGCCCGGACAGCTGACGGGCATCGGTTTCGCTTTGGACCAGGTGAAGTTCAGGAACAACCATCGCAGCATCCTCCTTAGCGGATGATGCTGATTGTAGCGAATCAAAGCGGGTCTGTCCAATCAGCCCGCAACCGGACAGCAAACTCAGACGTTGCCTAGAACAACATACTTGAGATGCCGGCGAGCCAGTTTCGCAAGCGCCTGCATCCGCTCGGGGCGGATCGGCGGGGGTTCTGTCATCTGATAGTCCGGATGGTGCCGGCTCAAGTGCCAGACGATTTCCGGATCGCTTTCGGCGATCCAGGCCGCCATGGCCAGGATATCCTCTTCCGAGTCATTTTTGCCCGGGATCAGCAGCGTTGTCAACTCGACATGGCACGCGGCGGCGGCGGTCCGGATGGTCTCCAGGACCGGATTCAGCTCCCCGCGGCAGATCTCGCGGTAAAAGCGCGGATCCCATGCTTTCAGGTCGATGTTGAGCGCGTCGATCCAGGGCAGCAGCTCAGCCAGCGGCTCCGGATTGATCGAACCGTTTGTGACCAGAAC
>JAAZFW010000355.1 GCA_012511525.1 Clostridiaceae bacterium | reverse complement strand
CATGCTCCGCCAGGGCGGCCCGGCAATCGGCCAAGCCGGCCCCTGTCTCACGCCGCAAGGTCTGGATCGCTTCGATGTTCATGGGTTTTCCTCCGATCTTTGCTGCCATTCGCAAAGGGCCTGATCGGCCCAGTCCAGTTCCGCCTGGTAAAACCGGTCCAGGTTGGCGAATAGCTGGCGATCCAGCCACGACATCACGCCCTGGCGACGCCGGTGGCGCTCGTGTTCCATCGCCTGGCGCAGTTCCAGCTCTTCCCGGTATTGCGTCAGCATGGCCCCAACGCGTCCGGGTGCGGCAAAGACCGCCAGGGACAGCTGGACCAGGAACGGATTTCGGAACTCAGGCGGCTCCACCGGCACGGACGCAAGCCAAGCTGACAAAGCCTGACGTCCCGCATCCGTGACTGCATAAACCTTCTTGGACGGCGCGCTGTCCTGATGAATCGTTTCGCTGGTCAAGCATCCTTGGCCAACCAGGCTGAGCAGCGCCTTGTAAATCTGGTTGTTGTTTCCGGACCAGTAAAGGCAGCTGGAAGCGGCCATGACCTTCTTGAGGTCATAGCCGGTCATCGGTTTTTCGGACAGCAGTCCGAGAATGGTGTATTCGAGCAGCATGTTATAGCCTCCCGTTATCTTATGTTATTAGTAACATATATGCTTTTCCCTGTCAAGCAGACGCATACCGAGCTAATTGCGCTGTATGCATTTTTTCCAGTGAGATACATGAGCATAGGACCCGATATAACAATCGGATGAGCAAATAGGCCAGGGATTCACCTGTGCAAGGCCAAAACAGGGGATTACGGTACACCAAAGAGCCCGGATTATGCTCTCACGGGTCGCTAAACAGACCAGCACATGGTCTTTGACAGGTATATGGGGACTTCGTCAGGCGCTTGCGACCAGACTTCGCATCAGCTGGGGCTGCTTCTGCTCGATACGCCCAATGGCCATGGTCAACATCACGGTCAAGGCCAGGCAACACTGCATGGTCATTTTCCTTTTTCCGCGGATGGTGTGTTGCTCGAAGCCAAAGCTGACATCCAGACGGCCGTTCACGCGTTCGACCGATGTCCGAAAATCATATTCGCGATCGAATTTGTAGCTGCTGCGATCAACCGCGGTGAAGATGCGGGGATCTGTGGCCAGCGGAATCCGGATCCCGCCCTGGTGCGGACACTGCCCATAACTCGGACACGCGATCCCGTACGCTTTGACCGGACATTTCTTGCGCAGGCTGTTGCGGCTGCGTTCATAACCATCACAGCTCATCGTGCGCTTTTTCCCGTCTTTTGCCGCATAGCAGAAGACCTCACCGCGCTCATTGTAGTAAACCGCCGGGTGACCGGGCAGGTTTCGTTCCTTTTCATCCCGCCACAGATGCCGGTTATCAATGACCGGTTTGATGCGATACGGTGGATCCATTAACTTGTGAATCAACTTGCTGTCATCATAGCCTTTGTCCGCCGATAAATAATCACAGGATTCAATCAGCGCCGGCTGTTCCTGGGCCAGCTTCTCCACCAGTTTGTGGCCTTCCGTAATGTCGGCCGCCGATGCGGCGGTCACATGGTAGCAAACCGGCAGGTCATAGGTCGCGTCAACGATCAAATGTAATTTGAAGCCGAAGCATTTGACCACTTTTTCCCACGCCGT
>JAAZFW010000038.1 GCA_012511525.1 Clostridiaceae bacterium | reverse complement strand
TGGTGGCCAGAGCGGCCGTCCCGATCCGCAGGATATGGCTTTTGAACCGGTATTGCGTCGTTTCTTGCTGCAGCAGGTAGCGGTCAACCACGCCGATCGGTTCAAACAGCGTCACAACCTCGTCGCTTGTCAGGCGTTTGCCGTCACGGTGCTGACGCTTGACCTGTTCGATCTTCGCCTGGGCCTCCAGGTAATCCGCTTCGCTGACCAGGCGCAATGGCAGGCTCATATCAAGCACCTTGTGCCGGAAAACCGGATACAGGTCGATGGTGTTGCGCGCTTCGCGATACCCCCGGACGACCGCTTCGGTGATCCGTTCGCCTATTTTCCTGCATTCTTCGCCCATATCCAGGTTGCGCTGGACTTCGCCCTTCTGGGCGTTCCAGAGCGGCAGGGTTCGCTGGTTGTTCTTGCTGATTCGGACGAGGTCGAGCGGATTCTGGTCGCCGGCGGCCCCGCACAGCGGCAGGATGTGGATGTTGCCCAGACGTTCGCGAATCTGGCTTCGGGTCGGCGCCCAATAGTCGGCGGTGATCATCTGGTGCAATTCGAAGACCTGCGACGGGCAGGGGATGTCGACGACAACGCCGGTCAGCTGTCCGGACAAGTCCCAGGTATAGAGCATGTCGGCGGTGTGGTCGGATGTCCCCTCGAACCGCTTGAAGGAAGCCTGGCTGCAATCGCCGTACATCTTGGTCTGGTTTTGGCCGTCGACGGCAAAGACCGGCCGCCTGTTGAACGCGACAGCAGCATAGTCCTGGGCGCCGCTGATCCCGCCCGGCGCCGCGTGTTCCCATGCGTGCCGGATGATGGCGACAAGCTTCCCGGCCAGGTACTCCGCTGCCGGTTCGCCGGTCAAAATCGTGTCAGGGACGCTTTCCTCGGGCATCAGGTCGCTGCCCAGGATTTTCCGGTTTTTTTCCAGGCGCTTCTCGGGACCGAACAAGCTCGAGTTATGCGTGTGGGTCACATTGAGCGAGATCCTGGCGACATCCAGACCGTTGCAATCTGCCAGGCGCGCGCACACTTTTTCCAGGACCAGCAGCGGTACGCTGACCATGTCCGCAGAAACCATGACAACCTGCTCGTTAGCTTGTCGGATAACCAGCGCGGTTGCGGTAATCGGGTCGTGTACATATTGCGAGACACGGCCGTACAATTGTCCGGCTAGGTAAATCGGCTGGTCAGGCGTGATATTCGCCCAGGCCCAGCCGATCAATAACGGTTTTTGTTGTTCGTTCATATGGTAACCTGTCCTCTGTCGTTTATTTAGACGCTCGCCTGAGCTTGACCAGGACCACCGCGTCCCGGGTTACATCTAAGACCGATTTGAACTGTGTGCTGAAAAAGGTTTCGGAGCGCACCAGCTCCAGGTCAAACGTCTCGTCGAGCATGTAAAATTCAGCTTCGACACCCTCGTCGCTGCAAAAGCCGGCCATGTCGATGAGAAGTTTACCCGATGTTTCCTTTTGCATCGCGACCAACACCGCCGCTTCGCTGTCGTTGGCGGCGGCGCAGGCATAGACACCGGGCTCGGCGCATTTGGTTTCCGTCTGCGCCTGCAGCCGGTACAGGCAATTGAAAGCATAAAAGGCGTAATACGGCTTCTTCGCCTCCTCGTAGTCAAACAGACCACAGTAGCGCATGTTGGGCTGGGCATCGTAGTAGTTGCCCATGTCGACCGGACCTGACTGCAGCGCACACAGAACAGCCGCGTCAAACGCTGCCGCCTCCATTTTTTTCATGCGCTTGAAGCGGTCCGGGTCGGCGTGGACATAGTTCCACTCGTTGATAATGCTCTCCGTTCCGGTGAAGCCGAACCGGTCCAGGGTCTGGCGGACATAATCGGCATGAGCTGCCATCTCCGCCACACTCGTGGTATACAAGTGCCAGGAATAAAAATCCAGCGGAATCCGGCCGGATGAGGCGGAGATGAAATCAAGGAAGTCGGTGAAGTAAGAGACGAACCCTTTGTAGAAATCGGACTGGTTGTCCCGGGTCAGCGCATAGAAGCCGCAACCGGCGTAACCGCCGACCTTGAGCTGCGGGAACCTCGCCTTGATCGCCTGCGCGGCGGTCGCGTAGAGATCAAAGTACTGTTCCTTCGTCCCCTGCCACATGGGCGGGTTCTCCGGTTCGTTCCAGATTTCCCAGTATTCGATCGGGTAACGATAGCCGTCGGCCCAGCCTTCCGTGTAGTGGCGGATGATCCCGATGCAGATTTGGGCCCACTTGGCAAAATCCTCAGGCGGGAATATCTCGTATTTCTTGCGGGCATGCTCGATGCTGACGCCGAGCCGGTAAAACACCTGGGTCCCGACTGCCACGATCGCCTCAATGTACTGGTCTGTCAAGGTAAAGTCATACGCACCGGGATCGGCCGGGTCAGCGGAAAAATCGGGGAACACGCAGGGGATATCCACGAAATGGCCGCTGCCATACGGATACTCCGTATCATGAAGCCGGGCGTACGGAATACCTGCGTCGCGAAAGTAGCGCGACATGTCCAAGCTGAACATACGCGTCTTAGGTCCGTTGTTCACGCCATGCACCGGCTTCATCGGGCCGATTTTCCGGTCAAAGCGTACGCTTACCTTCTCCATATCAACCTCTGTCCCATCTTACGTACCAAAGCCATCAGGTTTACGAATGGCTCAGTTCCTCAAGGATGCTTACGGTCTCTTCGACCAGTTCCTGGCCGCCCTCCGGCGAAACCAGGTTGCAGAACAGGCAGGCGCTGTAGCCCTTGTTCTGCGCGCCGCGTTCGGTCGCCAGGTATGTGCCGCCATCTGCGCCCGGTGTTCCCGCCAACTGGATGACAAACGTCTGCTCGAAAGGACTGCGCGCCTGGATCCGGTGCATGAAATCCATGTATAGTTCGAAGCGGTTGGAGGCAAAAGCGATATCGCCGATCCGGAGCGCATGCAGTTCCATGGGCAGTTTGGGCTCCTGGTCCTGGCTGTTGAATCGGTCCAGGATCCGTTTGAACCGGTTGCGCTGGGCGACCAGGCTGGAGTTGAATCGGAGCAGCTCCTTGGGATCGGCCCCTTCAAGCTTGAAGGGTACGGCCAGCAGCTCGTCATATTTTTGCTGTGCGAAGGCATTTTCTTCAGGGGAGATGCGCCGCTTGGTCAGGTTGACAGTCTTGACAACATGCTGCAATGGCAGCTCGGTCTTGATGTCTTTCTTCGCCC
>JAAZFW010000037.1 GCA_012511525.1 Clostridiaceae bacterium | reverse complement strand
GCCGCCAGCCAGAAGCCGACGCCGACGCCCAAACCGTCGTCAGGCTCCAACCCGTCCTCGAGCAAGCCGAACAGCAAGGGCTTTGTCTGGCCTTATCCCGGCGACACCCATGTCTATTCGCCTTACGGCATGCGCTACCACCCGATTTATCACCGCAACCGCATGCACACCGGCGTCGACCTGGGCGGCAGCTACGGCAACCCGATCGTCGCCGCCAAGGACGGGACGGTGATTTTGGTTATCAACCCCCGCGAAGGCCGGAACACGGGCGGCAGCGGCTATGGCAACTACATTGTCATCGCCCATGACAACGGCGTGTCGACCCTGTACGCCCATCTGCGCAGCACATATGTCCGGGTGGGGGACTCTGTCCAGGCCGGCGAGAAAATTGCCGCTTGCGGCTCAACCGGCACGTCGACCGGCGCGCACCTGCATTTCGAAGTGCGCGTCAACGGCAATCCGGTCAACCCGATGAACTACATCGGCTGACCGATAACACGATCGCACAGGGCCGGTCTGTTTCCCGGTATGCCCTGAATCTGATAGAAAAGCTTGGTTTACAACAATGTACGATAACGGCGCATTGCCTTCTCCCGAACAACCGCGTCCCAAACGCCCGGTCTGGACTTATGTCCTGACCGCGGGGATCACGATGCTGGTCACCTTCGCCCTGACCGTGGGGATCGGGCTGGCGGTATTGTCCGTGATCAACCCGGACTTCCTCAAGCCTGCTGCCGACAGCCAGGACCGGCTCAGTTTCAGCTTTGAGCCAGACCCTGACACGCAGACGGCGCTCGCCAAGCTGCAGTCAGTTTTCGATGCCATTGACAAGAGCTATTATACCGAACTCAGTGACGCCGAGATGATCGAGGCGATGGCCCGCGGCCTGGTCAACGAGATGGACAGCCCCTACACGATGTACCTCACAGCCGAGCAGAACCGGCAGATCGAGGAGTCGATGAGCGGCGACTACAGCGGGATCGGCGCCTTTGTCGGCTTGAACAAGGACGGTCTGGTGGAGATCACCGAGATCATCGAGAACAGCCCGGCCGAAGAAGCCGGCATCATGGTCGGCGATTTGTTTATGGCAGTCGACGGCCAGGATGTGACCGCCTATGAAGATATTACGTCGGTCGCCGCCCTGGTGCGCGGCGAAGAGGGGACACCGGTCGAACTGACCTTCTTCCGCCCATCGCTCAACGACAATGTCACCGTCAAAGCCACGCGCAGGCGCATCACGACGGCCAGCGTCGCCTATCGCCCGCTGACGGATACGATCGGCTACATCCAGGTGCGCGAGTTCTCGCAAAATGTCGCCATGAATTTTATCGCCGCGATTGAGGATCTGGAAAGCCAGGGCGTCCGGCACCTGGTGGTCGATCTGCGCAACAACACCGGCGGCATGGCCTCCGAAGTGATCGACATGCTCGACTACCTGCTGCCGCGGGCGACCATCGCCACGCTGCAGGGGCGCGACAACGGCAAGCCGTTCCAGTCCTCCTGGGATTCGGACAAGGTGATGGGTGTCCCGGCCACGATGCGCTACGCTATTTTGGTCAACGGTATCACGGCCAGCGCGTCTGAGCTGTTTGCCGGCTGCCTGCGCGACTACGGTCTGGCGACCCTCGTCGGAGAGCAGACCTACGGCAAGGGATCCGGTACGATTTCCTTCGCGCTGGCGGACGGTTCGGCCATCAACGTGACCAATTTCCTCTACTACCTGCCGAGCGGCGTGAGCATTGAAGGCACGGGCCTGGCGCCTGACCAGGAAGTCCTCCTTCCCGAGGAGGCTCAGGGCATCTCCCTGAACCGCCTGACCATCGAGCAGGACACCCAGCTTTTCGCGGCCTTGGCCGAACTGGAAAAGCTGGACTGACGGCGTCGTCCCCGAGCGTCTTGTATGTACCAGTCCCTGGCAGCGGTCTATGACCAGATTCAGCAGACAGATTTTCGCGCGTGGGCCGATTTCATCTGCCTGCTGGACGGGCGATACGGCAGGCGAAATTCCCGGGGCGACGGGCGAGGCGGCCGTCCGATCGCACTTGACCTCGGTTGCGGCACCGGAGCTTTTTGCCTGGAGATGGCCCGGCGCGGCTATGACCCGATCGGCATCGACCAGTCCGACGCCATGCTCGACCAGGCCCGGCTGCGCATGCACGCCGAACCTGCCGATCTGCCGGAACCGCCCTGCCTGTTCCTGCAGCAGGACATCAGCCGCTTTGAACTCTACGGCACGGTCGACCTGATCACCTGCCTGCTCGACACCGTCAACCATCTGACCCGCCAGGAGCAGGTGCGCCGTCTGCTTAAACTGGCGGCCAACTACCTCAACCCCGGCGCCCTGATGGTCTTCGATTTGGCCAGCTGGTACCATTTCAGCGAAACGCTGGACCAGAATGTCTTTTACACTGACCTGCCCCGGCACACCTTGTTCTGGCAGAACCGGTTCAACCGGCAAAGGAAGACCAACCGGGCCGAAATCACCCTCTTCCAGGCCCGCCCGGATGGCCTCTATGACCGGTCGGATGCCCTGATCCGCGAGCGCTATTATAGCGACGAGCAGATCAGGTGCTGGGCAGACGAAGCCGGGCTGGAGGTGGCGGTGTGCTTGGGCGATCGGGTGCTGCGCCAACCCCGTCAAAACGACGAGCGCGTCTTCTATGTGCTGCGCCGGCCTATCTGACCTGGCGGGTGCTTGATTTTTTGAGGAGCTTCCCATGTGCGATCCCATTCTTCCAACACAAGAACCTGACGATCTGATCATCCGCGCGACGGCCTTCGACAACGCCGTACGCGCGTTTGCCTGCCGGACGACGAAGCTCTGCCGCGAAGCGGTCCGAATCCACGGGCTGTCCCCGGCTGCGGCCGCGGCCATGGGCCGACTGCTCAGCGGAGTCCTGATGCTTTCCCAGGATCTCGATAAGCCGGGCGACACAATCACCGCGGTCATTCAGTCCGACGGGCCGATCCAGGGCATGACTGTGATCGGCGAATACGGCGCGACCGTCCGCGGCTCGATCCTGCAGCCGGTCGTCGAAACGGTTTACATGGCCAGGGGAAAGCTCGACATCGGCGCGGTCGTCGGCAAGGGAACGCTGATGGTGATCCGCGACCAGCAGCTTAAAGAGCCCTATGTCGGGCGGATCGCACTCGTCTCCGGTGAAATCGCCGAGGACCTGGCCTCTTACCTGGCCATCTCCGAACAAATCCCCTCGGTGGTCAGCCTGGGGGTCAAGATGACCCGGGACGGCGTCAGCCATGCCGGCGGCCTGATGCTCCAGTTGCTTCCGGATGCGGACGACACGGTGGTGCAGGCCATCGAGCGCCAGCTTGAAACCTTTCCAGACATGACGACACTGCTGGAGTCCGGCGCGACGCCTGAGGAGATGCTGCGCCTGCTGACCGGTCCCGGCGGGCTCGATGTCCATAGCAAGACCCATTGCGCCTATGCTTGTCCCTGCAGCCGCGAGCGCATGACGCGCAACCTGATCGCGATGGGTCTCGAAGAGCTGAACCAACTGGCCGGGGATCCCGACGG
>JAAZFW010000354.1 GCA_012511525.1 Clostridiaceae bacterium | reverse complement strand
TTGCAGCCGGAGATCATCATCAACAACCGCAGCCGCCTGGATGAGGATTACAGCACGCCGGAGGGACACATCACGCCCGCCGACGGCGACTGGGAATCCTGCATGACGTCCAACCAGCTGGCCTGGGGACACATCGACCCGGCCCAGGCGGCCCGTTTCACGCGCCGCGCGCCTGAGATCATCCACATGCTCAACACGGTGACCGCCGGCGGCGGAAACCTGCTGCTCAACATCGGCCCGCACGGTGACGGCAGCATCCCGGAAGACGTCGTCGAACCGTTCGAGACCGCCGGGCGCTGGCTGGCCGAAAACGGCGAGGCCGTCTACGGCCTCAAGGACCGGATTTTGCTGCGCTGCACCAGCGGCGTCTGCGGCGTCAGCCTGGACCAGGCTAAAAAGCGCGCCTACATCTGGCACTGGATCTGGCCGAAGGGCGGAGAAACCTATATCGGCGGCTTTATCACGCCCGTCCGAAAAGCCTGGACGCTGAACACGGGTAACCCCGTCGCCTTTGATCTGCTGGACCGGCGTATCCGCCTCAAGGGCCTTCCGGACGCCTGCCCGGACCCGCACGCCGGCCTGGCTGTGACCGTGCTCGAGTTCGATACGGACAGCTGGGTCGAACACACCATGCTCAAGCCGACCGCCCGGGCGAAAACCGGCAAGCCCGCCGATCTCGGCGATCTGAAGTGAGGAGGCGATTGCTTTGATCAAGGACATGACAACCTGGGACGCGCCGCCGCTCCCGCCTCTGCCCGATCAGGTCGCCGGGGTCCGGCAGCCGGTCATCGACCTTGCCGGCCCCTGGCACTGGACTTCGGGTCCCGAAGACAGCGACTGGCTGGACACGCCCAGCCGGGAATGGCAGCCGGTCGACATCCCCAATGACCTCGACGCGCTCGGTCTGGAACCGGCCTCGGGTCATATGGCGTTCCGGCGGTCGGTCGACATCCCGGCGGATTTCAAGGGCCAACAGGTCTTTTTGCGCTTTGAGGGCGCCATGTTCGAGGCAGCCGTCTGGATCGACGGCCGCGAAGCCGGTCGTCACCGGGGCGGCTTCACCACGTGGACGCGCGACATCACCGGCCTGGTCACGGCCGGTACGCCGGCGGAGCTGCTGGTCGGCCTGAAAAGTCTTCCCGGCCAGCTCAACGCGGCCCAGACCGGCGGCCTGATCCGTCCCGTGCGGCTGCTTGCCCTGCCGCCGGTTCACATCGGCCGGCTGCACTGCCGGACATGCCGCAGCGCCAACGAAGTCGATTTCGACCTGCACATCCAGCTCGAACTGGCCGGTGCGGCGCAAGGCCTTAAGGTGCGCTTCGACCTGACCGGCCCGGATAACCAGACCGCCTGGAGCGCATCCTACGCAGCCGATCAGCTGCCCGACACCATCGCGCCGACGATTCCCGCCCCCCTGACCTGGGATGGTGAGCACCCCAGGCTCTACACCCTGACCTGTGCCCTTTGCCGAGGCGATCAGGTTCTGGAACAGGTATCGCAGGCGGTGGGGTTTCGCGAGATCCGCTGGGGCGACGGACAGCTTCAAGTCAACGGACGGCCGGTCAAGCTGCGCGGCGTCTGCTACCAGGCATGCGCCCCCACCACCGGCAAGGCCATATCACCAGACCTGCTGGCCGAGGATCTGCGCCTGCTAAAAGCTGCGCATGTCA
>JAAZFW010000353.1 GCA_012511525.1 Clostridiaceae bacterium | reverse complement strand
GGCCGGCATGGTCGTCTCGACGGCCATGGTGCGGCCGCTGTGCGGGTCGAACACCCGGGCACAGGGACGCAGCGTGCCGGTCTGGCCGCGCAGAATGAAATTGTGGTCATATCCCTGACCGGCCTTGACCATCGGGTCGTCGCTGTCAATGCGGTCCCCGATCCGGCGCATCTGGCGAAAATCGAGCGCGGTTCCGGCAACCGGCGCGATACGGCCGTCCGGCAGGCATTCAGAATCGATCACGGTAAATGTGTCCGCTTCCAGCTGCAGCTCGTGGTTCAGGATGCTGCCGCTGCCCTGGCCCGACAGGTTGAAATAGCTGTGGTTGGTCAGGTTGACGATCGTCTTTTTGTCGGTCATCGCCTCGTAACGGAGGACCAGGGCATGGTCCGCGGTCAGCGTGTAGGTGACCTGGACATCCAGGTTGCCGGGATAACCCTCCTCACCGTCAGGGCTGAGGTAATAAAAGCGCACGGACGGTCCTTCGGCCGTCTCGAAGGGGTCGGCCAGCCAGACGGCCCGGTTGAACCCTTTCAGGCCGCCGTGGAGATGGTTCGGGCCGTCGTTGGCGGCAAGAGGATAAGTGACGCCGTCCAGGGTGAAGGATGCTTTTTCGATCCGGTTGGCGAAACGTCCGACCAGGGACCCGTGATAAGGATTCGACGGTTTTTCATAGGATGCCAGGTCGTCGTAACCCAGGACGACGTCCTGGAGCAGGTTGTCCCGGTCGGGCATCAGCAATCGCTGCAGGGCGCCGCCGTAACTGATCAGGGTGCAGAATGTCCCGTCCGGATGGCCCAGCGTGTAGCTGTGAACGGGCTTTCCCTCTTGTGTTTCCCCGAAGGGCTTGACTACGATACTCATCTCTTCACCTCGTTTTTTCGCTCAGGCCGGATGCCTGGTCTTGTTCTTTCACATGCTTGCCGAACCCGATCCGGATGGCGCCTTCGGGACAGACGGCCGCGCATTCGCCGCAGCGGATGCATTCCGGCCCGTTGCCGTCGTATGGAATCGGCACCTGCATCGGGCATTGCCGGGTGCAGCGCCCGCAATGGGTGCAAAGCTGCGGGTCGACCGAAATGCGGTAGAGGCTGATCCGGTTGAAAAAGCCATAAATCGCGCCGAGCGGGCACAGGTAACGGCAGAACGGGCGGTAAATCAAAACGGACAGCACGGCCACAGCTAAAAGGACGGACATTTTCCAACTGAACAGCCAGCCGGCCAGACCGCGCAGGCCTTCGTTGGCCGACAGCAGCGGAATACCGGCCATCAGGGTGCCGGAAGGGCACACGTAGGTGCAGAAGGCCGGGATCCCGTACCCGGTCAGAACGCGCAGAAGCAACGGCGTCAGGATGACCAGGCCCGATAGCATGGCCGTCTTGCCCCATAGCAACGTCTTGTGCAGACGCGCATGCGACTTGGCCAAATTCAGCTTGGGGCTGCGGATCTTGTGCAGCAGCTCCTGGAACCAGCCGAACGGACACAGCCAGCCGCAGATGAACCGGCCCAAAACCAGGCCGAACAGGCTGAGCAGGCCGAGTACGTAAAACGGGATGCGCCAGAATGGGTCCGCCAGGCCATTCTGCAGGCTGCCGATCGGGCAGGCGCCCAGGGCGCCGGGACAAGAATAGCAGTTCAGGCCGGGCAGGCAGACGCGCTTGAGCGGCCCCTGGTAAATGGTGCCGTTCACAAAGCCGGGCAAATTGGCATTGCCCAGCAATAAGGCCAGGCCCTGAACGATGTTGCGCTTGATTTTCAGCCGTTTCAGGTTAGCCAATGCCGATACACCCCAAACAGATCTGGATCGCCCGCTGCAGGACCAGGCGCGTCTCGTCGCGCAGCAGGCCAACCAGCAGGGCGATCGCGGTGAGTGCAAACAGCAGGGCGCGCCGGATTGACTCGGTGCGGGTCAGCTGGCGGATATGCGGATGCGGCCGCGTCATGACGGATTCTCCTGCTCGTCCGGTTCAGGTTGTGTTAACGCTTCCGACTCCGCTTGTTCGGGCGGGCGCGGACTGCGGATCAGGCTGGCCTGTTCCTGCCCTGAAGAAGGACTGGACCAGGCAAAGCGGCGCATCAGGAGCCAGAAGACGGCAAACCCGATCGCGGCCAGGACGGCACCGGTGGCCAAAAGCCAGACCGGGCGCGTGGCCTGAGGCCAGAAGCTGATAAAATCGACCAGGCCGGCAGAAAAGGAAAAGCCGTGCAGGGTCTGCAGCTGAGCTGACAGCAGCAGCGACAGGCCGGCCAGCGAGGCGTACAAGAGGTACAGGAACGGTGAGACCAAAAGGATCAGCCAGTCGGCGGTATCGGTCAGTCCGCCCAGCAGGGCGGCCGCAGCGGCGGCCAGCAGCAGCAAGGCAGGCTGCCCCCGGCGACGGGGCCGCGAAGCCAGGGATACCGCCAACAGCAAAGCCGGCACAACCAGCAGCATCAGGGGATAAAAGCCCGCGCCGAAGCGGCCGGCTGTCGGATCGCCGGCTAAAAAGCGGGCGATGTCGCCATTGACCAGGGTTCCGTTCTGCATGGTGAACTGGCCCCAATGCTGCCAGAGAGCGTCGTCAAGGACATGGTGCAGGCCAAACGGAAGCAGCAGGCGGTTGCAGATCCCGTAAACCAGCAGGCCTTGCGAGCCCGCTTCGGGGATCCATTGGGCCAGCCGGAGCAGTCCGTTTCGGGCCGCCAGCCAAGCCAGGGCCGACAACAAGCCGCCCAGGGCAGACAGCGGCTGCAGCCACAAGACCAGTGTACGCGGATTGAACAGGGCAGATAGACGAGGCGCGCGGATATGCCGTTCCGTGAAGCGATACAGCACGACTGTCAGGTAACCGGCCGCAAAACCGGGCAGCCAGCCCAGATTGAAAAGTGCGTATTGGCTGCCTGACCAGACATCGGCTAAAGCCGAGGCGGTTGTCAAAAAAGTCAGGGCCGAAAGCGCCGCGGCGAGCACAGCGAGGCCCTTTTCATGGACGATCAGGCTGTCGGCCAGGCAGGCCGCGAGCACCAGCGGAACCAGCCGGGTCAAGACCTGCCCGGACGCAAAAAGAACGGCGGCGCCAGGCAGTCCGATCCGCTGCAGGGCATCCGCCAGAATCAGCATAAGACTGGCGAGCGCCAGAATATTAAGGGGAAGCAGGGCGATGCTGCCCAGCTGGGCCAGACGCTGCCTGTATCGGGACGGGCGGTCAACCGGTTTTGCATCCGGCGGCCGTTCGTCTTTACCAGACTTCTTTGTTCGGGCTGGAAACCAGATGGAAATGGGCTTCATGCGTCTGCTGCGCCTCCCGCGTACTCACGATACCATTAAGCCGGGCGTCCGGCTGCCTGCCAGCAGGCACCCCTATTCTGACACAGGCACGGCGTCGATGCAAGCAAACGGCTTAGGGGAGGTTGTTGTCCAGCATTTGGCGCAGGTCGTCCTGCATGAAATCCGCATAGCCTGCGGTGCTTTCAGCCAGTTCGCCGCCGACAAACACGCTGAACTGCGGAATGCTCTGCGCACCGTAGAGACGCGCCAAATCGTTTTTCCGGTCTACATCGATCTTGACGATGATGGCCTTGCCGTCATATTCCAGGGCCAGCTGCTCGATAAACGGTGCGGCGGCGCGGCACGGCGGACACCATTCTGCCCAGAAATCGACAAAAACAGGCTTGTCGGCAGCCTTGACAAAGGCCTGGAAATCTTCGACCGGCTCGTGCCGGACTATCCCGTCTGTTACGATGAGCTGCACGACGGCGTCATCCGGCGCCGCTGTCTGCTGCGTTCCCAGTTTGAGTGTGCCGTCCTTGAACAGGACCACCAAAATGATCGCGACGATCAAAAGGATCAGGACCGCCACAAGGATGGGAAACGCTTTTTTCTGGTTCATAGCAACCTCCTGATATGTTGAGCGGGGATCCGGGTCTGGTGACCGGAGATCCCCGCTGCATCGTTCTTTTCCAGCATAACAGGACAGGACGGACAGAACTGTAATTAAATCACATAAGGGCTGTTAAGAAATGAGTCGCTTTTTTCTTCGAGAAATTGACGCGTCTGGTCAATCTCTCGGAGAACCTTTAGATCACCTTATCGCTGAACAGTCCCTAAGCTCAGTAGGCGCGCTTGATCTTCTTCGATGTCGTCTTCTCAAACTCCGTGTCGCGCAAGGTGAACTGGCGAATGTATTTGTAGGTGGTCAGCGCATGGTTGACTTTACGCACCTCTTCCCCGATTAGCTGGCGGACCGCGTCGCCGGCCAGCGGCACGTCGCCGAGCGTCTCCTTGATTTTCTCCTCGTTCGGGAAAATTTCGGCCTTGACGTAGGTCTCGCCATCCTCGTCCTCGGCGCCCGACACCAGGCTTTCCTGGATATAGTCGCTCTGGGCAAGCAGGAACTCGATTTCCTCGGGGAATATGTTTTTGCCGTTCTTGGTCACGATCACGTTCTTCTTGCGCCCGGTGATGATCACGAAGCCATCCTTATCCAGGTATCCGAGGTCGCCGGTGTGGAAGAAGCCGTCCTGATCCATAACTTCCTGTGTGGCTTCGTCATTCTCGTAATAGCCGAGCATGACGTTGGGGCCTTTGCCGATGATCTCGCCGATGCCGTTCTCGTCCTTGTCGACGATTCGGATCTCGACGCCCGGCAGGGCCAGGCCGGCCGCCCGGTCGTTGTACCAGACATCACGGTTCAGGGCCAGGATCGGCGCGCATTCGGTCAGGCCATAGCCCTGGATGCTGAAGATGCCCAGATCGCGCATTCCCTTGAGGACCGCCGGGTCGATGGCCGCTCCGCCGGCGATCAACAAGCGCAGATGCCCGCCGAACGTGTCGTGGATCCGCTTGAACAGCGTTCTGCGCTTGTCGATGCCGATTTTACGCAGGCCGTTGCTCAGCTTCAAGCCGATTTTGAATTTCTTCGCCAGCTGCGGATCGGCGGTGGCGGATTTAAGGATGCGCTTGTAGAACAGCTCGACCATCAGGGGGACGGCCAGCATGACGGTGACCTGCGATTCCTGCATGTTGCGGGTGATGTGGCGCAATCCCTCGCAGACCGCCACGGTCGCGCCGCGGTAAACCGGGCACAAGAAGCCGCAGGTGCACTCATAGGTATGGTGCAGCGGCAGAACGGACAAAAAGACATCGTCCGGAACGATCTCGACCATCTGGCACATGGCCATCAGGTTGATGCAGATGTTGCTGTGCGACAGCATGACCGCCTTGGATTTGGCGGTCGTACCCGACGTGAACAGCAGGATGCTCAGAACAGACGGATCGATCGGGGCGTCCAGAAAACGCCGGTCGCCGCCTTCAAGGGCTTTCTGGCCTTTAGCCAGCCAATCCCAGAACGAAACATCCTGACCGGCGGGCACCTCCGGATCCATGGAGACGAAATATTGTACTTCCGGAACCTGGTCTCGGATCGCGTCGACTTCCCTTTGCTTGCTCGGCGCGTAAACCAGGACTTGTGCATGCGACCGGTTGAGCAGGCTGGCGATTTCTGCCGTCGGCAGTTCCTTGTCCAGCGGGACCACGACACCGACGCCGTTGACAGTCGCCAGGTACGTGACATACCACTCGTAGCGCGTTTCAGCCAGGATCGCCACCCGGGCGGATTCCAGCGGCAGGCTCTTGAGATACGTGCCCAGCGCGTCGACATCCTGTCCGAATTGCCGGTAGGAAACCGGCAGATAGGGCTGATTCTTGTCCGCCGGCACGCCGGCCAAGGACGTGTCGCGCTTTTGCACATAGGGGTCCTTGATTAAAAAGACCGTCTTGTCTCCGTAATGCTTGACACTTTGCCCGAGCATATCGCGCAAATCCCGAATCGTTCTGACATCGTACAAGGGTATGTTTTTCATCGCAGCCTACCTCGTCCTCTTCCGTTTCGGTTTTTCTCTTCTCCGGGCATCATCCTGACAATCAGGTGATATGATATCATTATAGCGGATTTGGTTCTTGAATAAAATGTATCCGGCACAAATTGACCCGATCCAGCGCCGAAAGGACCTGTATGCAAGCCATTTTTCCGAACTTCGCCTATCGCCGTCCATCGCGCACCCCGATCCAGCTGTCCTGGTCCGGCCGAACCCTGGTTGTCGCCTGCTGCCTGCGCTTCAACCGGCGCGCCCGTTCCACCGGCCCTGCGGACAGTCCGGATCAAACGTACGCCGACTTGATCCTGGCGGGCATCGAACAGGCCTGGAGCGGGACTTATCAGCTTGGGACAGAAGCGATGCCGGAACCGGTGACCGTATTGGTTCGCTTCCAGGCCGAAGGGACCCGTAAGGCAGCCGCGGTCCGGGTGCACCGGCTGCTCCTGATGCCGGCGCACGTGATCAGCCCGCTCTATCGGCGCATCTGGGGCATCTTTCGCACCGGCCAGCTGGAAAGCATGGGCCTTAACTGGACGCCGCGCCATCCCGGTTCGATCGTCATGCCGCCTTACAGGCAGGCCCGAACGGTCCGGTCGGTGGCGGCGCACGAGTTCGGCCATCTGCTGGGGATCGGCGACGCGTACGGCGCGCTATACCGCTTCTACAGCGCCGCGCCGGGAACCGGACACTACATGATGCACAGCAACAGCCAGGTCCAGCCTGAGGAGGTCCGCATGCTGATCCGGGCGCACGCGAGCGGCCGGATGCAGTTTTTCCCCAGGCGATGGCAGACCCGGGTCTTCCGGGACGGCCTGCGGCGCGAGTTCGGTCAGCTCCTGCGCCGGATAAAAAGCTAGAAAAAGCCCCGGGTCGAGGCCGTTGCCGCCTCGCGTCCCGGGGCCAGATCAAAGAAGAACATCGGTCACTGCCGCGTTAAGCTTCAGGGTTCTCCATCAGGCCGATAAAGATCGGCAGCCCGCTGCGCGCGTCGGCGATGCCGAACAGGAACGGCCGGTCGAAACGGAGGATTTCGTCTGAAACCGGCATGCTGGTCAGCTGCATCTCGACCGAGGTCACCGCTGCCGCTTCAGACCCTTTTTCGTCGACCCGGAAATAGGTCTTGTGCTTGACTTCGCTGATCATCAGGTCCGTGTTGCCGTCCTGGCGCATACGGGAAAAATCAGCGTCTCCCGTGAAGGCCACCGTCATGCCCAGCCGGCTGAGCGCGTCGACCAGGCTGATCTCGTATTCAAGTTCGAACTTGGGCAATGACACATCGACCAGGGCTTCCTGGCGGCTGTTCAGCCAGGCCGCAAGGGTCTTCCCGTCCAGACCTGCTGCCCAGCCGCGCGCATCATTTTCCGATTCCGGCAGGATGGCGAAAAAAGCGTAGGACGGGTCTTTGTAAGGCAGCCAGACGCCTTTGACGCCTTCAGCCTCGATCAGGTCCATTTGGCCGAGCCGGTTCATGAAAGCGGCTTCGACGGGTCCGTCGGGTGCCTGGAACGTCCCGTCATGCATTTTAGCCGCCTCAAACGGGTTTTGCCAGTCCGACTTGAAATAGATCGCGTTGATCAGGTACATCATCACATCCGGCTCGATCTGCTCGACGATCTTGGTGATCTTGGCGCGCGTCGCCTTGCTGACCCAGTCGTTGATCGTGTCCGGCGCGGCCGGAAGGCTGAAATCGAGCGAAGTGGCCGATGCTCGGAAAAAGTCGGCGTTGCGCTGCAGGAAAACCGGCGCAACCGGGTAGCCTTCCCGCAGCCAGATGGAGTTGGCGATGAACAGCTCTGTCTTGTCGCCGGTGTCCTCCAGCAGGGTGATCCAGTCGCGGCTGGCCTGGTTGATCTGCGCTTCGTCCAGACCGGCCGAAGACAGGGCGGCTTTCATCGCCTCCAGCGTCTCGCCGGAAGCGCCGTTGAGCGTCATGGCCAGCGCGAAATAGACCGACGCCGGTGAAACCAGGACATTGCCCGGCAGATCCAGTGTCTCGGATAGCAGCTTGAGCGAAAAATCGGCGATGGCGTCGCGGTACGGCTGCGGCGGGGGTTCCGGGTTGAGCGGCCGTTCACCCGCCTGAACCTGGGCCATCAGGTCATGGGCTGCCGGAGCGGCACAGGCTGCCGTTACCAGCAAAACTGACGTAAGGATGCTGAACAGGGCCAGCAATCGACTTCGAAACATATAGCACACCTCCTGGCGTCCAAAAAGATACGGTATCCGTGCTGTTTTGACGCGCATCATCAGAAAAAAGTTCCATCAACCCGGCGCGAAACACATTGCCGGAAACCCTGAGGCTGGTGTATCATGATTTAAGTCACAGCGTGTCAACGGAGGTGCCAAGATGCATATTCAACTTATGAGGCAGGCTCGCCGCCGCAGCGGCTTTACCTTGATCGAGCTGATCGTCGTTATCGCGATTTTAGGTAT
>JAAZFW010000352.1 GCA_012511525.1 Clostridiaceae bacterium | reverse complement strand
CTACCGCAGCCATCGCGTGATCGCCACCCAGGGCAACCGGACCGCGATCGATCTGAGCGTGGCCGGATGCTTTATCGGGCAATCGGGCTGTGCCAGCGGCGATGTACCGGTGCGGCTGAAGGTTGTGGCGGAGCGCCGGATCGAGTCGGTGGCGCTCTTGCGTGACGGGAAGGCGGTCAGGACCTTTGCTCCCGGCGGGAACCAGTTGGATGCTCGTTTTGTCGATCCGCAACCAGAATCGGGCGAGCACGTTTATTATGTGCGGGTCAAGCTGGCCGGAGATCCGTCCTTTAACGCGCCGGACGGCGTAACAGATCCCGAGCGAGTCTTCTTCAGCGACGACCGCTCCCGCTACCCGCATAACTTCGCTAGGGCCGAAGGCCCCTTCGCATGGAGCACGCCGATCTGGCTGAAGACAGATTAGGGAAGACGTCCTGTCGGAATGGTTATCGGGCGTCGCGTGAGGAGGGAGAGAACATGAATGAGTCAAGCTGGCACGAACGGTTGAGCCAGGTCATGCCCTGGGGATCCAGCACCTGTTCCAAGGCGCCTTCTTTGCTGCCGGAGGAACCGGAGGTGATCGTCCGGGGCGACGGCTGCCGTGTCTGGGACGCGAACGGAAAAGGCTACATCGATTACCGCAACGGGCTCGGTCCGGTTGCGCTCGGCTACCGCTACCCGGCGGTCGATGAAGCCATCCGTGACCAGCTCGACCGCGGCATCATCTTCGGCCATCCCGGCCCGCTGGAGTGCGACGTTGCCGAAATGCTCTGCGACCTGATCCCCTGTGCCGAACAGGCCCGTTTTCTCAAAACGGGCGGGGAAGCGCTGGCGGCCTGCATCCGCATCGCGCGTTTTGCGACGGGGCGGGAGCACATCGTCCAGATCGGCTACAACGGCTGGCTGAACAGCCTGGCGAGCGGTGCCAACCTGCTGCCGTCCGTAACATCCAGTTCCGGGCCGCCAGGTGTCCCGGTTGGCCTTTCAGCGCTGCACCACGCCTGTGCCTGGAACGACCTGGACGGTCTCAAGCGGCTCTTTGCACGCTTCGATGGCCAGATCGCTGCGGTGCTGGTCGCGGCCGACTACCAGGACATGGAACAGGGTCATACGTTCTATCCAGAGCTGCGGCGCCTGACCCGGGCGCAGGGCAGTTTGCTGGTCTTCGACGAAGTGGTGACCGGGTTCAGGCTGGCTGTCGGCGTCGCACAGGCTTATTTCGGCGTCACCCCGGACCTGGCGGTGTTCGGCAAGGCGCTGGCCAACGGGATGCCGCTTTCGGCCTACCTGGGTTCGAAAGACGTTATGGACGCCTGCAACCGCAAGGGCGTCGTGATCTCATCGACCTTTGGCGGCGAGACCTTGTCCCTGGCGGCTGCCAAGGCAGTCATCAAGACCTATCGGGAACAGGATGTGATCGGGCACCTGTGGCGCCAGGGCCAAAAGCTCTGGTCAGCTCTCGACCGCCTGTTCCAGGATACGGGGCTGCCGCTCAAGCTGCGCGGACTGGCGCCTTGCCCGGTTTTTTGCGAAGAACAGCCCGACCGCCCGGCGCTTGCCTTGTTCATGCGCAAGGCGTTCGCCCATGGCGTGTCGCTCTACCGCGTGCCCTACGTGACCTTCAGCCACCAGGATGCGGATATTGATGAGACGTTGGCGAAGCTTGAGCTGGCCTGCCGGGAGGTTCGTGACGCGCTATGATCATCGACTGCCACGCCCATCTCTGGGACGGGCGATTTGAGGCCAACAAGCAGGAGATCGTGACCGCCTGCCGGCGTTACCCGATCGAGCGGGTGTGTGTCTCCGGCCTGGGCAGCTACGAACCGGACAGCGATGAAATCGAGCGGCTCAACCGGGAAACCGCCCGTTTCATGGCGGAGGAGCCGGACCTGATCCGGGGCTTTTGCACGTTGAACCCACGGCTTGGCGACGCGCTTGCCCAGCTGCGCGCCGGTGTCGAGGATCGGGGCATGATCGGCGTCAAGCTGTGGGTCGCCACCTTGTGCGACGACCCGCTCGTTTTCCCGCTGGTCGAGCAGTGCATCCGCTACGATATCCCGATTCTGCTCCACGCCTGGTACAAATCCATCGGCCAGCTGCCGTACGAGACGAAGGCCCAGAACGTGGCGAACCTGGCCGCGCGTTATCCTGAAGCGCGCCTGATCATGGCCCATCTGGGCGGCAACTGCCAGCACGAGCTTAAAGTCATCGCGCCGTACCAAAACGTCAGTTCGGACCTTTCGGGATCGCTGTTTCGAAGCGGCGACATCGACTGTGCGATTCGGTGGCTGGGCTGTGAGCGCGTCCTTTTCGGCAGCGATATGCCCGGGGCCAGTTTCCTGATTTCCTATGGCCAGGTTGAGGACGCCGCCTTGTCCGAAGCCGACAAAGCCCGGATTTACCGCGACAACGCCAGGCGGATCATCCGGGGCGTGTAGGAGGGAAGCGCATGGACCAATCGGAGCGCATCGATGTCAACTGCCTTTGGGGCCACTGGCCGTTCCGGCATATTCCCCGGGCCCGTTTTGCCGACCTGGTCCATGACCACGCAGACTGCGGCATCCGTCAGGGCTACATCGCCTCGCTGAACAGCATTTTTTATGTTGACCCCCTGGAAGGTGAAGCGGAACTATATGAGCAGGTTAAAGGCAGCGCCTACCGGCAGGTCCAGACGGTCAACCCGCTGCACCAGGCCTGCCAGGATATCCAGTTCGGAATCGAGCATTACCAGATCGACGGTGTCCGCATCTATCCCGGCTACCATGGCTATCGTCT
>JAAZFW010000351.1 GCA_012511525.1 Clostridiaceae bacterium | reverse complement strand
GTGTTGTCGTGATCAGCTCGAATCATGCGGCCGATTATTACGAAAACCTGATTCACAAAGGCCTGATGCTGAGTGTGACCCCAGCCATGCCGCCATTCTCGGACAATTACTACGGTTGGGCTAAAATCGCTTACGAGGCACTGGGGTTTGTCTTTGCCACCGGCAACATGAATAACCAGAAAAAGCTGCCCAATGTCCAGATCCGGATCGGCGGACCGCGCGAAACGGATATTGAGTCCTGCCCGATCGGCGATGTGGTAAAAATGCACCGGGCCCTGGGCGCTTACCTGAGTCTTCGAGACGAACTCCAGCTGATCGAAAAAAGCATTGAGGCCGCTTCGATAGACGATGAAAACGCCATCCCGTTCCAGATCTTTTACGGTGTCAGCAACAACACCCATAATTTCTGGGATATCGGCAACGCCCGGCGGCTGATCGGCTATGCGCCGCAGGACAACAGCAGCATCCGGTTTGCCAAGCAGGTCGCGCGCATCACACAGGCTACCTAGTCGATTAAGCGGCTGTCTTTCGCGCGACCAGCCTGAAATAACCATCCAATCGGCGCGATATCTGGTAAGATAAAGAAGCGAAAAACAACATGCCCCGCACGGAGGACGGCCTATGGTTGAGATCATCGAAGTGAAGAGCCGGCGCGACCTGAAGCGCTTCATCGCTTTTCCCCATCAGCTGTATCGCGGCAATCCAAACTGGGTGCCGCCCCTGATCTTCGATGAATGGAACACGCTCAGCCGCAAAAAAAACCCCGCTTTCGCCTTTTGCCGGGCACGTTACTGGCTGGCCCTGAAAGACGGCCAGGTTGCCGGCCGCATCGCCGGCATCATCAACGACCGTTATATCCGGGAAAGCGGCAAGAAGTATGCACGCTTCGGCTGGATCGATTTTATCGATGACGAAGCCGTTTCAGCCGCGCTGCTGGGAGCGGTCGAGACATGGGCCCGGGAAAACAAACTCGAGGCGGTACACGGTCCGCTTGGCTTTTGCGACCTGGACAAGGAAGGCATGCTGATCGACGGCTATGACGAACTCAGCATGTTCATCACACTTTACAATTTCCCCTACTACCCGCAGCACCTGGAACGGTTGGGCTATGGCAAGGCGACCGACTGGCTGGAATACGAGATCAAGGTTCCCGAAAAGATCCCCGAGCGCATCGAGAAGCTCAACATGCTGATCGAAAAGCGGCTTCATGTCACGGTCGTCCGCTCCAACAGGAAAAAGGTCTTCATGCCATACGCACTGGCTATCTTCGCCCTGCTTAACGATGCGTATAAAGACCTGTATGGGTTTGTCGCGCTGTCCGACGAGCAGGTTCAGTGGTATATCAGGCAGTACTTCGGCGTAATCAACCCCGATTATCTCCGCGTCGTGCTCGATCCAGCCGGTGAGCTGGTCGCCTTCGGCATCGCTATCCCTTCCCTGGCCAAAGCGTCACAGAAGGCGAAAGGCCGCCTGTTCCCATTCGGGTTTGCCGCCATCCTTCGGGCTATGCAAAAAAATGACCGCCTCGAATTGCTGCTCATCGCGGTGCGCAAGGACTACCAGGGCAAGGGAATCAACGTCCTTCTGCTCAACGACATCAACAAGGCAGCGATCGTGAACGGCCTTCGCTATGCCGAAACCGGCCCCGAACTCGAAACCAATAAGGATGTTCAAAGCCTCTGGAAGTATTATTAAACCCGGCAGCACAAACGCCGCCGCTGCTATATCCGGCTGTTAAACCCGTAATGCAAAAAAAATACCCGAACCCGAACCCGGTGCCGCTGGCTTAGACGGTATCTGTTTTCGTGAAGGCTATTTCCCATGAGACGGCCTGCTTGCCATCCACAGGAAACACGATGCGACAGACACCGTCAAGACCGTCCTCAAGCGTTTCATAGCTGCTTTGCTCCGGGTCAACCGAATAGTTCCTG
>JAAZFW010000350.1 GCA_012511525.1 Clostridiaceae bacterium | reverse complement strand
CTGTTGTCGTGGCCGGTGTCGAACTCGCAGAACAGCTCGATCAGGCCGGTCTTCATGGTTGAGCGGTGCTCCGCCAGCCAGTCGTCCCAGCGTGCGCAGCCGCCATAGGCCCGCTCCAGGAACGCCTTGTCGCCGGTCATGTCGTAGATTCCCATGCAGATGCGGGCAAAAGACACGCACTCCTGCAGCTGGCCGTATCCGACCAGAGCACCGTAGCCCTTGATGTTGGGGTTGGCTCTGTCCAGGACGTAGCAGGGCAGCTGGCCATCCGGCCTCTGGTTGTTCAAAAACAATTCGGCCTGCGACTGGGCGACCGGGGCCATGGCCGGATCGAACTGGGCGTAGCAGAGGGTGTCGTAGGCATGTTCCAGCCAGACACCAGGATAGGCGTTGGAGATCAGGAACACCGGGGTCGGATGCCCCTCGAAGGTCTTGACATGCAAGGTCCGGATCCGGCTAAGCGCCATGTCGTAGCGCGCCTGGATGTGACTTAAGCTGAAAAGATACATCACCATTTTCCTTCGCTCGATGGTATTATGGGCAGTCCCCGCTTCCCATAGCGGTCAAAAAACCGAAAAGAGATTATTCTGACCATATCCACTTGGCATGGTAGCACAACCGGTATGCTTCGTCACCTGTCTGCGCAGGTGGATAAGTTTATACCATTGTCTGCATGGGCCTGAAATGTAAAACCTTTTGTGAAGGTGTGAATACTAATCCGTACCTCATTAATCTGTACCCTTCTCATGGACACGCTGAAAGGTATGGTCAACGTTTCATTGCTTTTACCCTATCTAGCACGTTCAATTGCAGATTGGACGATAAAACCAAAGATCTCGTTGTCACCTGTGTTTGGAACAGCAAAATCAAAGACTGACCATATTACATGCCAGAATCAATCTAGGTCTGTTAACAGGCATTATTCGTCCGCATAAACGCGGATCGCATAGACGGCCGGCTGGGCCTGGCTGTCCCAGGCGCGAACAAGGCGCAGCCGCAGCCGGGTGATTGTGACCGGATCGAAGCGGTGGCAGGCCAAACGCCGGAACTGGTCGGTCGCCGTGATTTGGCCGACGCAGTGAGCCTGGTCGTACAGCTCGAGCGTGTAGTCGCGCACAAGCTGCGGGGACACGCGCTTGCCGCATTCAAACGGCATATCGTGCGCCGCACGGGTCAGGCCGTCGAACACGAGCTGGATCCGGCGGATTGTCACGGGCACGTCCCAAGTCAGATCCAGGGTCGGTTCAGGATCCCGGGACAGGTCCGGCTGCCAGGCCGGGAACGGATAGGTGCTCCAGCGGCGATCGGTGCCGGCAATCACCTGGGCTGCTTCGCCCCAGGGGGGCGCCGGATCAAGATACGCCTGGAGCATGCCTTGCTCAACCAGCCAGTCCGTTTCGGTTTCGCCCCGAAGCAGCCGGACGAGCGGATGGTGCTGCCGGGACACCCACACATCCAGGTCCATCTGACGGTCAAAGACGAACAGCAGCCGGTCGTCGTCGTTCAGCGCGTCCTTGCGGCCAACATCCAGCTGAACAGGCAGCGTCTGCCAGCCCGCAGCGCCGGGTTCGATCGTATACCGCCGGGACAACAGCAAGGTGAATTGACCCTTGCGCCAGTCGTTGCCCCACTCCGCCTCGTTGGTCGACGCATAGCCGATCTCTTTGCTGCGCTCGTTGTTCAGCTGGTAGGGCCGTTCCGGCTGGCAGCGGTACACATAGAGAACAAGCGGCACCGGAACCGTTGCACGGGACCGCAGATTCAGGCCTACATGATCGATCCGTTCGGTGTATGCCCAGCTGGCAAAGCCCAGGCGGGTCTTAAGCGCTATGGGTGCAAACTCCGCGTGTATGAAGAGATCCCGGTACGCGATATGGCTGCTGGCGGCAACATGAGACAGCCGGGCCAGATCCTCCGGATCGGCCGCTGTTACTCCGGGGATGGACGCACCCTGGCGCAGCAGGGTCTGCTGCAGCGACCGCAGGTGCTGCTGGCCGACGGCGCGGGCCGTGCAGGCATGCCGGACCATCAGCGCTGCCGCGGCGCCTGCGGCCTGCCCGACCACGCCCAATGTCCGCTGCAGGCGAATCGTGCCGTGGGCCAGGTGCGTGGCGCTCAAAAGCCGCGACGCGAACAGCAAATTGCTGATCTCCCGGCTGTAGAGCGAACGGTATGGAATCGTGTAGACCGGCGGGATGCTGATATAGTTGATGCGGACATAGTGGGGATTTTCCGGTTTCGGGTGGTGGACATCGACCGCGAAGCCGCCATAGGCCACCGCGTCGTCGAAGATTCGGCCCGATTCAACATCCTGCTGGGTCAGGACCGTATCGCCGCGAAAGCGCCTGCTTTCGCGCTTGGCGACCCGGTTGCTGATCCAGACCAATTCCCAGTTTTCGGTTTCCTTGGGATTTTTGATGTTCTTGACATAATGCCACGCGCTGTACAGGTGGCTGAT
>JAAZFW010000349.1 GCA_012511525.1 Clostridiaceae bacterium | reverse complement strand
GGTGTCGGCAAATCGACGCTGGTCAACCGCCTGTTCGGCGGAGAGGTCATGGCAGTCGGATCCGTCAGTGAGAAGATCGGACGCGGCCGGCACACCACCCGGGAAGTCGTTTTCTTCCCCTTCGCCGGCGGCTACCTGGCCGATACGCCGGGCTTCAGCACGCTTGAGCTGTACGAGGTCGGCATCCGTGCCGAACAGGTTACACTCGGCTTCCCGGAAATCGGCCGTTTGAGCGAACCTTGCCGTTTCCAGGACTGCCGCCACCTGGGCGAACCGGGCTGCGCGCTGCCTGGCGGGCCGATCCATCCGGACCGACTGGAACGCTACCGCCTGCTGCGCAGCCAGCTGGAAGATGTCAACCCGTACGCCAAAAAAGGCCGCGGCCGAACGATGGCCGAACCTGTTTAGGAGGAAGATCCATGTTGCCTGCCTACCGTGACACAAAAGACCGCCTGCTGATCTGCCCGTCGATCCTGTCGGCCGATTTCACCGCCCTGGGCCGGTCTGTCGACCAGGTGGCCGCTGACGCCGACATCATCCACATCGATGTCATGGACGGTCATTATGTGCCCAACATCAGCTTCGGATTGCCCATTGTCAAGGCTTTGTCCGGCTATACTGGCCTGCCGCTCGACGTGCACCTGATGATCGAGAACCCGATCATCTGGATCGAACCGTTCGCCAGGGCCGGTGCGGACAGCATCGTGCTGCACGCCGAAGCCTGCGTCCACCTGCAGCGCGCCCTGCAGATGATCCGGGACGCCGGCTGCACAGCCGGCGTGGCCCTCAATCCCGGCACGCCGCTCTCATCGGTCGAGGAAGTGCTGCCATTCCTGGACATGGTGCTCCTGATGACCGTCAACCCCGGATACGGCGGCCAGTCCTATATCCCCGGCATGCAAGACAAGATCTCGCGATTGCGCCGGATGCTCGACGAGCGGGGCCTGCCGGTCCACCTGCAGATCGACGGCGGCCTGAACCGGGACAACATCCGCGAGAACCGGGAAGCCGGGGCCAACATGATCGTGGTCGGCAGCGCCGTGTTCGGTCATGACGACCCTGCGCAGGCGATCCGCGAGCTGCGGGCATGCTCTCGCTAGTCGTCCTGGCCGGCGATATCCGCGACGACGCGACCTGCCTGCACTGGCTGGGCCTGGCCGACGACATCATCTGCGCCGACGGCGGCGCGCGCCATCTGCAGCGCATGATGCGCCTGCCGCACCTTTTGGTCGGCGACCTGGACTCGGTCGGCAGCGCCGCGCTGGCCTGGATCCGCCAGCAGAACGTCCCGGTGGAGCGCCATCCGGTCCGAAAAGACGAAACCGACGCAGAACTGGCGATCGCAGCCGCGATCCGGCGCAAGCCGACCGCGACGCGCGAGCAGGGGATCATCGTCTTGGGCGCGCTGGGCAGCCGGCCCGACCATGTCATGGCCACCCAGATGCTGGTGGCCAGCCTGGCCCGGCCGGACCGGGCTTTTTTGCTCACCGACGGGATCTCGCGGGTCTATACCCTGGTTGGCGGCCAGACCCTGACCCTTATGGCTCCGGAGTGGCCTCGCCTGGAATGGACCGTTTCGCTGGTCCCGCTGAGCGAACAGCTGGAAGGCCTGACCTATACCGGCCTCGACTATCCGCTGACCGGGGCCAGGCTGGAGCGCGGCAGCACGCGCGGCGTCTCGAACCGCTTCACCCAGACCGGAAGGGCGACCGTCCGGTTAAGCCAGGGGCTGGCGCTGGTTTTTGTGACAACGGATCAGTAAGTTCAGCCCTTTAGTCCGTATTCGCGCGCGATCGCCTGGAAAGCCGGGACGGAATTTTCGATAACCGATTCCTTGACGGCAAAGCACAGCCGGACATAACCTTGGAAATGAAACCCGCTGCCCGGCACCAGCAGCACCCGGTGGCGGGCGCAGGCTGCGGCGAAGGCGACATCGTCATCGCCGGGGCTGTGCGGGAAGAGGTACAGGCCGCCCTGCGGCTTTTGCAGCTTGAAACCGGCAGCCAGCAGCACCTCCGCCAGCATGTCGCGCCGCTTCTCGTACAGGGAAATATCCACCTTCGCGTCGATGGCCTCCTCGATCACCCGCTGGAACAGGGCCGGCGCGTTGACATACCCGAGGACGCGGTTGCAGTAAACCGCTGCCTGGATCAGACGGTCCGATTCCTGGCAGCGGGGGCTGACGATCAGGCAGCCGATCCGCTCGCCCGGCAGCGACAACGTTTTGCTCCAGCTGGTGCAGACGACGACCTGTCTCAGGCAAGCCAGGGTCGAGGGCACGATGTTGCCGTCATAGGCCAGCTCGGCGTACGGCTCGTCGGACAGGACCGTGATGACGTGATCTTGTTTTTGCAGCAGGTCGTCGAGCGCACGCAGCAGCCATTCCGGATAGATCACGCCGGACGGGTTGTTGGGCGAGTTGATGATGATCGCCTTGGTTTTCGGCGTCAGGGCTTGCCGGATCGCCGCCAGGTCAGGCAGCAGCGTGTCGCGGTCGCAGGGGACCTCGACGGCAACGCCGCCGTGGTTGTCGATGTAGGACAGGTACTCGAAAAAGAACGGGGCCAGCAGGATCACCTCGTCGCCCGGATCGAGCAGGGCCTTGAGGACGCTGTTCAGGGCGCCGGCGGCGCCCACGGTCATGCAGACCTGGCCGGCGGTGACCGGAAGGCCGGAGAGGCGGCTGTAGCGTGCGGCGACGGCCTGGCGCACCGATTCGTGGCCGGCGTTGCTCATGTAGCTGTGCAGCCCGGGCCGCTTGTCGAGCACCAGGCGGCAAAGGGCCTCCTGCACGGCGCGGGGCGGTTCGAGGTCCGGGTTGCCCAGGCTGAAGTCATAGACCTGGTCGGCGCCGTAGAGCGCTTTGAGCCGGTTGCCTTCCTCAAACATCTTGCGAATCATGGAGCCGCGACCCATCTGGTCGGCGATTTTGCGCGCGATCATGTGAACCTCCGGGCAGGACAAGGCTGCCGCCGCGTATTTTGGCCTCAACGATAGCATAAAAAGCCTTGACAGACAAGCGGGCAGTCTGTAGAATAGGGTGACATAACAAGCAGAAGCATCCGCTTCTCACCTCAAGCTCAGCGAAGAGGTTTATCACAAAACAGCAGGGGAAAGCCCCTCGGTTGTCTTTGTCGGAGCGGATGCCAAGCATCGGCTCATTTTTTATTTAGGGGGTGTATTCATATCGGCAAACAAAGCAGAGGTCTCCTGATCAACGAAGAGATCAGGTTCCCGAGAGTGCGCTTGATTGACAGC
>JAAZFW010000348.1 GCA_012511525.1 Clostridiaceae bacterium | reverse complement strand
TGGTGACACTGAACAGAACCAGCAGCAGGCCGCTGGCCAGGGCGACCGCATGAGCCATTTTGGGATAGCTGCGTATCAAGGCCAGCATCGTAATCTGGTTGAGTCTCAACAGCCCGATCAGGGCTGAGAGCACACCCAGCAGGAGCAAAAGACCAGGTTCGTGTAAAGCTTCGGGGCCAATATTCAGTTCTTGGAACTGCTCCGCCAATGGCCCGGGCGAGCGGATCATCTGAAAGACAAGACTGGCGACGCTCGTCGGCGGCAGGCTGCCGGCTGGCTTTATGGCCGGAAAGGCTGTCGCCAGAAGTACGATAGCCGCCAACAAGCCAATCACAACGGCAGCAACGATTCGTTGTTTGCTCTTTGCCATAGCTGCATCACCTCCTGTCGCATTCAGGAACATTCATTCAAGGCGGAAGGTGTTTTTGCGGTTACCCAGGTAGATGACGCTGCCGCGATCCAATTGAACAGGGACCTGTGTTTCCAATCGTTTTCCATCCTGGGTAAAGGTTCCGTTACGCGAATGGTCGATGACGGTGTAACGGCCGGTGTTGGGCTCGAACATCACGGTGCAGTGCTGTCGGCTGACGCTGGTGTCGAACTGATCGAAGACGACCTGGCAGGTGTTGGCGTCGCGGCCAAAGACGATCCGTTCGTTTGCACGTAAGTTGAAGGTTCCATTGGCAAAGGTTCCCGTCAGTCCGCGGATCTGGACCGCTCCCGGCTGAAACGGACCGGCGGCCGCAGGGATCGCCTGGCGCCCCGTCAGCAATCCGATCATGGCCGCAGCGGACAGCATCACAGCCCCGCCAAGCAGGATGAACAGACCCGCCTGGGTTTTCAGCATCTTGATGTCAAGGAACTGAGCCAGGCTGTTGTCGTCGAGATATTCCAAAAAGGCGTGGTTGACGACGCCGACCCGCGCCCAGATCAGGATGGTGCTGGCTAGTAGAAAAAGTCCGGCTGTCAGACCGATGCCATGGCGAAGTTTCGCACGAAGCTGGGTAAAAAACTGCAGAGTTCCCGCCGCCGCCAGCAGCAGCAACGTAACCTGCAGCAACAGGCCATAATGAAGGACCGGTGGTGAATACGCGAACGACTTCCCGCTCTCGAAGGCCGCGTACAGATCCATGATCGCGGTCACCAGATGGTCGCTTCCGGTCAGTAAAATGCCGGTGGTCAGACTCTTCTTATCTGTAAGCAGGGATTCGAATAGGACGGTAAAATACGTTACCGGACGAAATCCGATGGTATCCAGCAATTCGCTGCCGATGGCCTCGTCGACAATTTCGTTATAGAATGGTGCAGGCTTTACGATGGGCAAGGCAAAAGCAAGCACAAACATAAGCAGCGCCAATCCAAGTGACAAATAGCGCCAGAGCTGATTGTTTTTCATACTCATTTTTCAGGTACCTCTTTGGCTTGTGAGCCATCTGTCCGCCAATTAAATTGTTGATCGCAGCAAGGAATCAGCATCAGCTCGACATCCCCGATCTGCAGCCGGTCGTTCTTTCCGATTTCAACAACATTCAGGATGACCTTGTCGTTGCAGTAAAAGAGCGCGCTCGATTCGCCGGGTTGGGCCAGGAAGATGTTGGCTTTCGGTTCGAAAATCACGATCGCGTGCTTATCACGTGATACAGACGGTTCGTCGGCCAGGCGGATGTCCATCGCTTGACTGCGGCCGATGAAGTTACGTCCGGTCTTGAGCCGAAAATCCTGACCGCGCTGCTTGCCCTGGGTACAAACCAGCCATCCGACAACCGGTTCACGTTCCATCTGGTCGGCAAAGAAGCCGACGGTCTTCCCTTCATCCCGGGGGGTCGGACGCGGCGCCGGTTTAGGCACATCCGGCACCTGGTCCAACGAGACGGTCACCTGGTCTTGGCTGTCCGACTGGACAAAGGCGACCGTCTCGTTGACTTGGCTTGCGCTGCCGCAGTGCGGGCATTGCTTGTACTTGTCGGCGTCGTAGTAATGACCGTTGGCACATCGTTTCAAATCCATACTGCTCCTCCTTCGATTATGCTCCGGCGCTGACAACAACCACCGAAATGTTGTCGTGCACCAGATAATCCTTTTGAATGGCCGTTTCGATCAGGCGGTCGGCCAGAAGACCGCGGATCTGCGTATTGCGGATAACCTCTCTTAATTCATCGTCATCCAGAGCCCGGGTCAGGCCGTCTGAACACAACACGACAAGATCGTCTGGTTCCAAAGCGTGTTCCAGGACACCTGTATCGATCGCTTCCAGCTTTCCCATACCGACATAACGGCTCAGGGCATCTTTACGCGGATCGTCCAGGGCTTCATCCAGGGTGATCTGGTCACGGGCGACTTGCTCCAGCAAGGTGGTGAGGTAATGGTGGTCCTGGCTCAGTTGGGTTAGTTGCTGCTGATGCCATAGATAGATACGGCTGTCTCCGACAGAGGCCCAAAACAAGGTTGTGCCACGAATTAAGACTACGGTTACCGTCGTTCCAGCGCGCAACGCTTGTCCATCTTGTCCGGTGAGAGATGCGATCCGGCGGTCGATGGAAAGAATGGTTTCGCGGAAAAAGGCAGCCGGATCTGCAATTTCCGGCGCGTTGGCATAGGCGCCAAAAAGTGACTGCGCGCATTGCCGGCTGGTCAGAGCTCCGCTGTCCATGCCGCCCATGCCGTCGCTAAGCACGCTCAGGCATCCATGACGGCGTACCCATTCATGGGCGTCGGACTGAAATGGAATCAGAACGAAATCTTGTTGCTCATGGCGATGGCCCAGGTGCTGCCGGGCCTGACAAAGCGGGTATAGGTACCGCCATGGGTTAGCGGAAGAAACGGGTTGTGCGGCGTGCTTATGCCGTCTGGCGGCAGTCAGGAGCATCAGGCCGGAACCGGCAAGCAAGAGCGCGCCGGCCAGCATGGCCAACCAACCGATCAGCGGCTGCAGCTCACCCATTCGATCCACCGCCGATGCTGATGATCTGCAAGGTGCTGCCGCCGATCCGGATCGTGTCGTTGGGTTGCAGCGGGCGTTTGCCCTGAACCAGGACCCCATTGAGATACGTGCCGTTGGTTGACTGCAGGTCCTGGACCAGGACACTGTCTTGGTCGAGGCTGAGCGCACAGTGCTGACGTGACAGCTGACTGTCGTCAATGCTGACATCACCGTGTTGGGCGGAGCGCCCGAAGATGCAGGTGGACTGGACCTGCAAAGTTACTTTTCGGCTAATTACGTTAGCATCGATGTGAGCTAGCACGACACGCCGGCTGTCACGCCCGGATACATGGACATGATCGTCGACCACCACCGGG
>JAAZFW010000347.1 GCA_012511525.1 Clostridiaceae bacterium | reverse complement strand
TCCTCGGCAAAGAACGTGATGCCTTTGGGTTTTCCGGTTACAAAGGCGCTGGGTGCGGCTTCGCCCCGCTTGCGCGAATTATGCAGGCAGGCCACGTAGAAATCGCAGCCCCAATCCTCGTCCTCGGCCCGCAGGATCGTCTCCGGCACATGCGTGCCCAGCCCGGCGGCGATACCGTAATCCTTGATCATCTTGATGCGCTCTTTGAGGATGTCATAGCGGCCTTCCTCGCAAAAGCCGTCCGTATCTGTTCCCCGGTGGTAAATACCCAGGGGTTTGGCCTCGGCCATCATGCGCAAATTGACCGCAAACTCGATCGGCGCGAAGGACTGGAAAATAAAGTGGAGCGGGTTCTCCTCACACAGCTGGTGGTGGTAGATGGCGCGCAGCATAAAGTCGTTGCCCAGCGGCATCCAGGTGTTGTAGCCAAGACGGATGGAATCTTGCATGGCCTCCAGCACCCGCTCTTCCGTGTGGTAGGCCAAAAGGTCGTCCTTGCCGATGATCTCCGGAATGTAGGTGTGGCCGTTGACCGGGTTGTCGCCGGCGATCAGGCGCGTGACGGGTTTTCCCAGGAAATTGACAGTAGGCAGCATGGTTTCCTCCTATCGGGCTAAATGCCCGGCTGGTGCGCGTGCAGGACCGTTCTTTTCTCCATTATACCGTCAGCGGACGCCGGATGACCAGACCAATTTCCCATACCCTATTTCAGCTGTGCCGGCTGGCCGGCCGTCAATTGGATCGTCCGGCGCTCCCCGCCCAGGACGCTCACCCGGACGGTTTGGCTGACATCGCTCCTTAGCGTCGCCTCGACTGACCCGTCCTGCCAGGCGATGTCGACCGTGATCCGGCCATGGGCGCACAACCCGCGAACAAAACCACCAGCCCAGGCGGCCGGCAGGGCCGGCAGCAGGTCGATGGCGTCGCCTCGGCTTTGCAGCAGCATTTCCGCCATGCCGGCGGTCGCGCCGAAGTTGCCGTCGATCTGGAAAGGCGGGTGGGCGGCGAACAAGTTGGCGTAGGTGCCGCCGCCCGCGCTGTAGTTGGTCCCCTGGGCATCGACCAGGCGGAGCTGGCGCGTCAGCAGCTTCAGGGCGCGGTCGCCGTCCCTGAGGCGGGCCCACTGGTTGATCTTCCAGCCCAGGCTCCAGCCGGTTCCGTCGTCGCCGCGCGTTTCCAGGCTCCTACGGCAGGCCTCAGCCAGTTCCGGCGTCTCGTCTGGGGTGATCAGGCGGGCCGGATGCAAGCCGTACAGGTGGGAGATGTGGCGGTGGTGCACCTCGCGCTCCGGCATTTCCTCCGACCATTCCAGCAAACGCCCGTCCGAACCGGTTCGGAAGGGCTGGATACGCGCCAGCTTGCCGCGCAGCTCGGCGGCCAGTTCGCCGTCTTCACCCAGCTGTTCGGCCGCTGCCACACAGTTGTAAAACAGCTCCTGGACGACCGCCATGGTCATGGTCGCGGTCGCCGCGATGTTGCAGGGCTTTCCTTCGTAGATAAACGCGTTTTCGGGCGAGCTGGACGGGCAGACGATCAGGGTGCCGT
>JAAZFW010000346.1 GCA_012511525.1 Clostridiaceae bacterium | reverse complement strand
TACGCCCTGGGCATCGAACCGAGCACCAGCCGGATCAGGGGCCGGGAACAGGAACTTCTGGCCGGCTACGACCAGATCATCAAGCCCTATGACACGTGGCAGTTCCATCTCCGCCTGGAGATGGAAAGCCTGGACTGAACGATCAGGCTTTCCGCTTGCCGAACCATTCCCGGCGCAGCATGAAGGCGACCAGAGCCAGCGTATAGGCGGCGCAGATTGCCAGCGTGATCCAGAGCATGCTGTCGGAACGCGGCGCAAGACCGACCATCAGCAGCATCGGGAAGCCCAGGACGATGGCCATCGAACTTCCGATGACCAGGTTGTTGGCAGCTGGCGTGCGAAACGACGGGTCGACTTCGCGCAGCAGCAGGATGCCGGTGCTGACGGTGCCGGTCATCATGCCGTACATCGCCAGCATGCCTTCCAGCGGGTAGCCGGGATAAAGCCGGCGCGACATCCAGCGGATGTAGAACAAGGTCACGAACCCGCCGACGGTCGTCATGACCAAAAACGGAACCCATAGACGGCTCAGATCGGCGATGTCGATCGCGCAGATGCTGGCAAAGATCATGATGTCGAACGCCGAGCCGGAGATGCGGTTGAGCATGTAGTTGTTGGTGTATTTCCGGTTCATCAGGCGCGTCCGGCGCAGCCCGGCCAACACGCCCCTCAAGCCCAGCGCCAAAGAGGACCCGATTAGGAAATTGAAGCCCCAGATTAAAGGGACGATCGATTTTTGCAGCCCGGCCAGGGCAGGCAGGGTAAACAGCTGGCTCAGTCCGCGTGCGGCCAGGTAGGTGACCAGGTAGACCAGAAGCACGAGCGCGACCTGGATCGTGAACTTGTCGACGGCTTCGGTCAGCGGGATCTCACCTTCGTCGGCAACCGGTTCCTGGGCATGGTCGATCTGGACCTGCTCGGCGTTGCTGACGGTCTTTTTCTTTTTGCGTGCCAGGATGTTCAGGTGGATGATGCCGCCGATGCAGGCCCAGAGCATGCCCGTCGCGGCGACCGCCAGGCCGAACGACGCGCCGCCGGTAAAGCCGTACGCCTGTTCGTAGGTGTTGCCGACATTGAACGCCTGACCGGGCCCCTGGCCGAAGCCCATCGGCAGGATCAATCCGCCGGCTTTGAACAGGTCCGGCATCAGGGTCGCGCTGAGGAAAAACATGACCAGGATGCCGATCATGCCCTGGATCAGGTAATTGCTGACAATGAAAGCGCCGCTGTTGACACCGTCCCGCGCCTGTTCCCGGCTGGCATTGCGCTCGCTGCGCGCCGGGGCTCTGAGGCCCAGGGCGATGAAGCCGATCGCCGTCATGTGGTAAGTCAGGCTCTCTAGAAACGGCTTGTCGAAGGGCAGGTAGCCCATCTGGCGCAAAAAGAGCGCGATGAAACCGCCGATGACCGCAGTCGGCAGCAGCGACAGCCGCAGCGGCTTGATCTTGCGCCGCATCAGGTTGCCGGTCAGCATGACAAGGCCGATCAGGCCCAACTGGATCAGGGTATGCCATAGGGCGGTGTTAGATGCCGAAAAATCCATAAGGTTCTCCCTTCAGATGTTGCTGCAGCAGCTGAAAAACCAACAGGTATTTGTAGGCGGAGCGGACGGTTTTCGACCGGACCTCCCAGACCTGGTTGTCTCGCGTGGTGAACTGGAGCGTCTGCGGTCCATGGACGATCATCCGGCTGATCGACAGGAGCGGGAACGCACGCTTCGGTTGCCCGTCCGTGCTGTCAAAGACCAGCTGGTCGCGAAAGAGCTGCAAGTTTCCGCTGGCGAGGACGTGAGACCGGCTGG
>JAAZFW010000345.1 GCA_012511525.1 Clostridiaceae bacterium | reverse complement strand
TTTTCACCTCCTGTATCTCTTTTTGAGGCCCCACAACGGCTCTGCCGTCTATCACCCCGCGTACCGCATCAAGGGACAGTTCGTTCGCTTCGATCGCCAGCGATGAATGGATGGAACGGATACGGTTGTTACGCCGCAGATGCGGCCTTGTATCCAATTCGCGATAATGGTCCAGCCGGCCGATTTTCACTGATATTTCCGAAATTAGCTTGACCATGCCGTTTGTGATTGTAAATGGAGGCCGATAATCCGCCATGCATTCACCCCGTTTCTGGTTTTATTATACAGCAAAGCTAGGTAGCAACCATATCTTGCTTATTATCTTGCTTATTATCTTGCGAAACCCCTAATCCGACAGGAGCAGGGGGATGGCCTCCTGGCGCCAGCCCGTCCTGTGCCGACCCTTTTGCTTCCCTTTATTCAATCTGGTAAACTACGCATATATTGAGCCTGGTACTGGCACCCAGGGTGCTGCCACGAAACGAGGTGCATCGCTTTGACCAGAGGAGAACTGACCCCGGACGACCTAAGTGCATTCGCCCAAAGCTACCGCCAGGATCCCGTCAAACCCCTGACCGCCCACGCCATTGCCAAAAGCGGCCTACAGGCCGCCGCGTTTCGCAACGATGTCCTGCGGGACATCCGGCATGTGTTTTCGGTCGAGATCAAGACCATGCCCGTGACCAACCAGAAGGCCACCGGCCGCTGCTGGCTGTTTGCCGGCCTGAACCTGATGCGGGAGGACATCGCCCGCCAGTTCAAGCTCGAAGAATTCGAGCTGTCCCAGAACTACCTGGCCTTCTGGGACAAATTCGAAAAAGCCAACCTGTTTCTCGAATCGGTTCTGGATACGCTGGATGAGCCTTCGGACGGGCGCCTGGTCAGCTGGCTGATGACGTCCTACGCGGACGGCGGCCAGTGGGACATGCTGCTTAACCTGGTCGGGAAATACGGCGTCGTACCCAAGCAGGCGATGCCGGAAACCTACCACAGCGAAGGGAGCCGGGTGCTTAACTACATCGTGTCCACCAAGCTGCGCCAGGGAGCCGCCACGCTGCGCCGCCTCTACCGGGAGGGCCTGGACCGCGAGGAGCTGGCCGGACGCAAGCGAGACATGGTCGCCGAGCTGTACGGCCTGTTCTGCCAAAGCTACGGGGAACCGCCGCAGTCTTTCACCTGGGAGTTCACCGACAAGGACGGCAACTACCAGGCTTTTCCTGACCTGACACCTCAGGAATTCTTTCGCCGGTTCGTGTCCTTGCCGCTGCAGGAGACGGTCAGCGTGATCCACGCCCCGACCGCGGACAAACCGTACAGACGGACCTATACGGTCAAGTTCATCAACAACGTGGTCGGCGGCCGGCCCGTATGCTACCTCAACATGGATATGGCCGAACTGAAGAGCCTTGTTTTGCGCCAGATGCTCGACGGGCACGTCGTCTGGTTCGGCAGCGACGTCGGCCATGCCGGCGACAGCAGTCAGGGCGCCTGGTTCGACCGCTTGTACGACTACGAAGGTATCCTGGGCTTTGACCTGTCCATGAGCAAGGCGGACATGCTCGACTACCGCCACAGCGCCATGAACCATGCCATGGTGCTGACCGGTGTCAACTTGAAAGACGATCAGCCCAACCGCTGGAAGATCGAGAACTCCTGGGGCGACAAGAATGGCCAGAAAGGCTATTACGTGGCGGACGACGCCTGGTTTGAGCGCTATGTCTACCAAGCGGTTATCTACAAGCGCTACTTGACCGGCGAGCAGCTTGAGGCGCTCGAACAAAAGCCGATCGAGCTGGAACCCTGGGATCCGATGGGCACGCTGGCCGGGGAGGATCTGCCATGAATGCCGCTAAACACCTCTGCGAACTGATGAGCTCATTCGAAAACTCGAAAGGCCCTATTTCCAGTGGTCTCGAGAGGGATGACCGCGCGGTTCACCCCCACAATTCCGACCACAGGATTCTTAATATAACAATGTAAACATTCCGTTAACATT
>JAAZFW010000344.1 GCA_012511525.1 Clostridiaceae bacterium | reverse complement strand
GCTCCCCGCGCCTTCGGCCACAACCACGATGTAATGGTGTTTGCCGCTGTTGCGTCCCTGCAGCAGCACCTTGACCACATCGCGGGTAAAGTCGGTTTCAACCTCCGGGATCATGACGACTTCGGCCCCGCAGGCGATGCCGACGTTCAAGGCCAGGTAGCCGGCTTTGCGGCCCATCACCTCGATGACACTGCAGCGCTCATGCGACATGGCGGTGTCGCGCAGCTTGTCGATCGCCTCCATGGCCGTGTTCATCGCGGTATCATAACCGATCGTGTAATCCGAGCAGGCGATGTCGTTGTCGATCGTGCCGGGAATCCCGATCACCGGGAAGTCCTGCCGGGCCAGGTCGCGCAGCCCGCGGAACGTCCCGTCTCCGCCGATGGCGACCACGATGTCCAGGTTGAAAACCTTGGCCATCTCGATCGCCTTCTGCACGCCTTCAGGCGAATTGAAGGTTTTGGAGCGCGCCGTCATCAGGAACGTACCGCCCCGCTGCAGCTTTTCCGAAACGGACTGGCCGCTGAGTTCGTCGATATCACCGCGCCACAGGCCGTGAAAGCCGCGCCGGATGCCGAATACATGGTATCCATAATGCAGGCCGCCGCGCACAACGGCCCTAACAGCCGCGTTCATGCCGGGGGCATCGCCGCCGCTGGTCAAAACGCCAATGTTGCGAATCTGTTTGTTAGCCGTTTCCATAGCTCGCTCGCTTTCTCTTCATAACTCGCCCCATTATAACGTGCCGCGGCAGTCGGGGGCAAGCGTCATTCGGAAGTCAGGGCCAGATTCTGGCTGCCGCAGCGTTCGGCCAGCCTTTTGAGCACATCGTCGTCGAACGCGACGGCATAGCGCGGACCGAGATCGACCAGCCGATCTTCCTGATCCAGGTAGATTCGGACGGGCATCGCACCTTGAAAATAGTTCAGCATGGCAAGCAGCCGCTTGTAACCGGCATCTTCTTCCAGTCCGTGATAACGAATGCACAGCTTCGCACGCGCCGGACGCCTGGCTGCTTCCTGGACGACCGCTTCTTCCGGCGGCCGCTCACGGCTATCGTCGGCATCCCTGGCGGGCGAACGCGCCGACATCCGGCGCAGCTCGAAGCCTGGCGGCAGCTGGCGCATGCCCGGTTCCAGAACCGCAATCTGCTCGGCGATCAGCTTGGGCTGGTCATCCTCGCGGATGCTCAGGCGCCCGCCGACCAGCAGCACGGTCCCGTCGCCGAGCAAAGCCTGGCAATCGCCCAGAACGCGCGGGAAAACGATCACTTCGAAGATGCCGGCCAGGTCCTCGAGGGTGAGAAAGCTCATCAGCTCGTTGCTGCGGGTCGTCTTGTTCTTGCGTCCGACCAGCATGCCGGCCATGATCACGCGGTCGTTGTCCGTCAAGGCCGGCGGGTGCAGCCCTTCGTCGTCGCTTTCGGGCGGCGGGGCAAAGGCAGCGCTGTCCAGGGAGGTCAGCGTGCTGATCGCGCGCTCGTATTCGTCGAGCGGGTGGCCGCTGATGTAAAGGCCCAGCATCTCTTTTTCCATGGACAGTTTTTCACGCTGCGTGAATTCCGAAAGCGCCGGATACTCCGGCTCTGCTTCTGTTACTTGCTCGACTGTTCCCAGGTCGAACAGCGACAGCTGCCCTTCCATGCTCTGGCGCCGGCTCGAGGCCAGGCGGTTGGAAAAAGGCTCAATGACGGCGATCATCTGCGCCCGCGGCACGCCGAACCCATCCAGCGCGGACGCGCGGATCAGGCTCTCGACCATCTTCCGGTTGAGTGTGCTCTCGTCCATGCGGCGCATCAGGTCCCCGAATGATCCAAACGGCCCGTTTTTCTCGCGTTCCGCGATCAGGGAGCGGATCGCCGTCTCGCCGACATTCTTGACAGCGGCCAGGGCAAAGCGGATCGCGCCGTTTTCGGTCGTGAATCGGGCCTGGCTGCGGTTGATGTCCGGCGGCAGCACCGCGATGTTCATCGCGCGGCAGACCCGCACATAGGAGGCAGCCTGGCTCAGGCTGCCCAGATAGCTGTTGAGCATCGCCGCCATCAGTTCGACCGGGTAATGCACCTTCAGCCAGCCTGTCTGGTAGGCGACAACGGCGTAGGCCGCCGCATGGCTCTTGTTGAAGGCGTAGCCGGCAAAGGCCATCACCTCGTCGAAGATCTTGCCGGCTGTTTCCAGGCTGACACCGCGGGCCAGGGCGCCGTCGACCGGGTTTCCCTTCTCGTCCTGGCCGCCGTTGATGAACAGGTCGCGGTATTTGGCCAGTTCGGCCGGCTTTTTCTTGGACATGGCCCGGCGCACGTTGTCCGACTGGCCCATTGAGAAGCCGGCCAGGTCGCGCACGATCTGCATGACCTGCTCCTGGTAGACAATACAGCCGTAGGTCACGTTGAGGATCGGCTCCAGCAGCGGGTGGTCGTAGCGGATCTTGGCCGGATCGCGCTTGGCCGCGATGTAACGCGGGATTTGCTCCATCGGCCCCGGCCGGTAGAGCGAGATGCCGGCGATGATATCCTCGAGCGATTCCGGTCGCAGCTCTTTCATGAAGCTGGTCATGCCGGCGCT